>QIHU01000454.1 GCA_003231035.1 Acidobacteriota bacterium | reverse complement strand
TCAGCCCATCGGATCCTCTGTTCGCCGACATCGACGGTGACGAGGTGCCGGACCTGGCGCTGGGGCGGCTTCCGGTGCGCACCGAGGCCGAACTCGCCGCGGTTCTCGACAAGACGCTCGAATACCCCACCGCGGGCCACGGGAGCACGGCGGTGTTCGCCGCGGATGATGCTGAGCCAGGTGTCTCCTACCGTGACATCAGCGAAGCGCGCATCGATCAGCTCCCGGTGCATTGGCTCGCCGACCGCGCCTACATTGACGACCTCGGAGCTGTCGGGGCACGGGACCAGCTCCTCGAGTCCCTGAACAGGGGGGTGGCCCTCAGCCACTTTTTCGGCCACTCGGGACCCCTGGTGTGGACCTTCGATGGCTTGTTTCATATCGACGACGTGGCCGAGTTGACGAACCAGGGGCGGCCGACCGTGGCCGTCCAGTGGGGCTGCTGGAACAGCTACTATGTGGCGGCAACCCACGAGACTCTGGCGCATGGGCTCTTGCTTTCGCACGACCGGGGAGCGGCCGCGGTGACCCAGGTGAGCTCGGACAAGCTTCTCGGGGGCTTGCTGCTACCACGGTTGACTAGACCGGGAATGAGCCTCGGCAAGGCGCTGCTGGACGCCAAGCGCGAGCTCGCACGTACCCGCCCCGACCTGCGAGACGTTCTGCTAGGCTGGACCCTGCTCGGAGATCCAACCCTGGTGCTCGAGCCGTAGGCCGCCCTTGAGTCAGAGCAGGCAAAGGCTCCTATCCGACCCGCGCTAGCGCGCCAGGTCCAGGTCACCGACGACGAGCCAGTGGCCCTCTTCGGGCCTCCCGAAGACTAAGATGCCGAATCACCTTCCTTCCCCGAGGAGATTTCATGACGCTCTTGTCACCTGATCCCAAGGAGACCACGGTCCATCTGACCGCCGTGTCCAGCGCGATCACACCGATCGACCACTATTTCCGCAAAGTTCAGCTTATCGAAGATTCAGTGCGCGACCCCTCTTCGACTAGCGGCCTTGAGATCGGGCTGTCCTCCGTCAACCCAGCTCTCGCGACCGCGGTGAGTGCGGCCAAAGCGAACAGCTTCAAGTGGGTCTTTCAGAACGGCGGGGCGGGCGTGCGCGATCTGATCTGGTTGAGCCTGGTCAACGGCTACGCCTACACTGCCCGGAAATTTGACCAGACCGCGGGAGCCGTCGAAGAGCTGCTGGAGAAGATCGCCGAATCGGGAGCGACCGCGGAGCAGATCGATCTCGCCCGCTCCAAGATCGCGGAGCTCTCCAAGGTGGTGCATACATCCGGCGACGCCCTCGCCGCCACGCAGGCCGACTACGCGAGCTTCTCTCAAAACGCGCTGGACGACATTGAAGCGATCACCGGCACCGATGGGCCGCTTCGAGCGATCCTCGACGATTACGGGAAGTTCATCATGGCCTGTATGGCCGGAGCCGGCGCCTTCGTTCTAGAGGCGCAGAAAAGCCTTTGCGACGAGGTCTGGAAGGATCTATACAAACTGCAGCAGGAGCTAGCCGGAAGCCTCGATGCAGCGAAGGCGGTGGGGCCGGCCCTCGTCCAGTTGAGCACTCAGTGGATGATTCTTGCGAAGAGTACCGAGAATGTTTCCACAAAGCTGGCCGATGCTTCCGCCAGCGGATTGAAAGATGTCTTGACCAAGCTCGACATCGGCACGGCAAGATACGAGTGGGCGGAACTCGCAAAAATCGCCGGAGCCATGGCCGACGCCATGGGAGAAACCTTCGATTGGGAGCCCGAGAAGGGCTAGATGCCAAAGATTATTTAACCGCTGATAGTAAACCACTCTAAGACCGTTCGTAACATTTGTTTTCTAACCTGCACCTCCACTAGGCTATGCCGGCTTTTGGCTTTCTTCGGGTAGCGCATGCTGTTGCCTGGGCAGACCTGATGAAATGTTTCATGGAGCCTCTGTCACTACATTGCGTGAGAGTCACGAACGCTTGGCCGCTAAGCCGACGCGATGCTCGCCACTACGTGGCAGTCCTCATAGCGGCTCGCCGGAAAGTGAACCTAAAACAACCTAGGAGGCCGAGACGATGTTGAGCCCGGACCCTGAGGATACTCTCGAAGAGCTGGCCGAGGTGGCGACCCGATGGGCGCGGCTGAACGCCTTCACCGGCGCCTTGCTCGGCGCGTCGATCCAGGAACTCGACCCGGAGCCTCCGTGGCTGGTGAGCGCCCGGGAGGCGTTGTCCAAGAACCGCGGCGCCGGCGAGCGCTGGTTCGAAGCCTCTCCGGAAGTTGTCTCGGCGCTGGTCAGCCCCTACATCGCCTTCGCGGCCACCTTCAAGGCTTTCTCCGAGCTGGCGCCGGTCGGTTCCAATACGCAGGAAAACAGAGATACGCTGCTCGAGCTTCTCGGTGGTCTCAGGGGCGAGATCCAGACCGCGCTGGAGAGCATCGACGCCGGCAACCGGAAGCTCGATGGAGTCGTGGCGCTTTTCGGCGAGGATCACGGAGCCATGGTGGCCGCCGTCGGGGTGGCGACGGCGGCGCACGAGCAGGAGCACGAAGCGATCGCCGAAGCCTCCGCCAAAATCGCCGCGCTGGAGGAGAAGATCTCAGGTCTCTCCGAGGCGATCGGTGCCGCGGACCTCGCTGCCGGCAAGACGTTCCTCGAGACCGAGGTCGACCTGATCTTCGAAATCGTTGCCGGCGAGATCGCGATCCCGTTCATCGGCATCGGTCTGGCGCTGCTGTCGATCGGCACCGACCTCGTCGAGGTGATCCTCAAGAGCGGCGAGATCGACGAGGCGCTCAATGAGCTCCACGACGTCCTCATCGAGCAGGCCGAGGATATCCAGGCCGTGAGCGCGATCCACACCGTGCTCCAGGTGCTCAACCGGCTGAACGAGCAGTACGTGCTTGCCGCCGAGCGGGGCCCGCACATCAAGGTGCTCTGGACAACCTTTGACCAACGGCTGGGAGACATGCAGGAAGCGCTGCAAGCCGGCGCGGACCCGACGCTGATGATCGACCTGCAGAGCCTGCCGAAGGCAGCCAAAGTCTGGGAATATCTCGCCCGAGCCGCCAAGCACCTGCTCCAGCTCAAGCCTGCCTCCAAGTCGACCGTTACCCTGAGGCCGCACCCTAAGGCGGCGGCACTCTAGATCACTGAAGTCCAAGAGGAGAATCGAGATGATGTCCAACCCACCCGAGCCGGTCCGAGAGCTCACACTCGAAGAGGCCAAGAAGATAGTCTTCGACGCTTCCATATATCTTCATATCGTTACCGCGGCCGCGCTGGCAACCGAGCACACCGACATCCAACCGGTGTCGGACCCGCCTCCACCGTGGTTCGACGAGCTGAAGGCCAACCTCGATACCGCCAAAGCGCACGCGCGGCAGTGGGTGAAGTTCGTGCCCGACGTCGGCTCGACCATCCCGGCGGCAGTCATCGACTTCGGCAGCACGTTCAAGGCCGCGGCTGACCAGATCCTGTCGATTCTCGAGCATGCCAAGAACCTGGACCCCAAGAGCGCCAAATACAAGCAGCTATTCGACGAAGCCGTCGAGTACCTCGAAGCGCTCCGTGGTCAGCTGACCGAGATTGACACTAGAGTCGAAACGGCGGGGGCCCGGCTCGCCGACTTCCAGACGTTGTTCGGGACCGATCACCAGGCGCTGGTCGAAGGGGTCAACTCGATCCAGAAAGCGGAAGACAACCTCTTGGACGACATCATCGAGATCGACACCGATATCGGGAAGCTCGAATCCAGGATCGAATTCGAGCACAACCTGCTGGGGCCCTCGATGATCGGTCTGGCTCTCGGGCTACTCGTCCTGATCGCTGGCATCGCCTTGACCATCGTCACCGGTGGAGCCGGTGCTCCGATCGTCGCGGCGATCGGCGGAGGCCTCTTGGCCGGCGCGGGTCTCGGCGGCGGCATCGCCATCGGGGTGCTGATGGCTCAACAGCGAGGCGAGATCGAAAAGAAGTTGCGCGGCAAGGACAAGGACAAAGCGCAGATCATGGTCCTGGGCGCGCTGAGTGCTTCGATCAAAAATCTCAAGACGAGGAACGAGGATGCGCAGAAGGCGCTGACCGCCTTCCGCGAGATCTGGAGTACTTTCGACAAGACCCTCGACAACATCCTCACCAAGCTCAAGAAAGCCGAAGATCCGCTCCACGTGGTGCTCGACGTGCTCTGGGTCAACAGCGCCAAGAACCTCTGGGAAGAGCTCGTCAACTTCGCGGAAGCGATCGAAGGGACACCCGTCAGGACCGAGGATCAAGGAATGGTCCCCTTACCCAAGGCGAGTTGAGAATAGGAGATCCGAGCCGCTCCGGCCGCCGCCCGAAGTCGAGCGCTCCCGCGCACGACGAGGATGCTGAATTCACGGAAACGAGCGAAGTGACCGGATTACGGCGGTTTTTGGTGACCGCTCACACCAGCTGCAAGTACAGCACCGCGGGATTCGAAGGATCGCGCCACAGACCCCGAAGCTGGTTGTTCGCCACAGGCAGGCCGGTCGTAGAGGGGTTCCAGCTCGCCCCGCCGTCCAGAGACCGCCAGAGCACCGTCCCGAAGGCACCCGCCAGAAGATCGGAGGAGTTGACGGGGTTGACGCAGAACATCTCGAAGGATCCCTGAGTTCCATCGAAAATCTGGCTCCAGCTACCCCCTCCATCGAGGCTCCGGTAGATCCCCAGCCTAATGGCGGTGTAGAGCGTCTCCGGAGCCTGCGGATCGACCACGACCCGGAGTGCCCGAGCCGTCGTTGCGATCGCGGCCTCCAGGCCGTCTTCCGACCTCGACCAGGATTCGCCGCCGTCCGTACTCTTGAACACGCCGCCAAAGCCCGTCGCATAGACCGTCTGCTTCGCCACGGGATCGGCGGTGAGCGATTCGATCTCCGCCCCTCCCAACCCGGCATTCGCCTCGCTCCAGCTCGTTCCGCCGTCCAAGGAGCGGTAGAGCCCACGACTTTCGGACGCCGCAAAGAGCCGGGTCATCGGCCCGGCCAGGTCACGGGCCCGAGTGTGGAGAAAGGGAACCACCTCCCATGTGGCACCACCGTTAGTGGTCTGGTGAATCGAATCGGCAATACCGAAGCCACTCGGGACGGATGGACGAGACGCAGCCAATAGCGTCCCCGGCGCGTCCGGGGGAAAGTGCAAGGCCGTCCCCAGAATCTCACTCGAACCGACCAAGCTGAAGGAGGCCCCGGCATTGGTGCTCTTGAAGACACCGTCCTCGGTACCGATGTAGACGATCGAGCTATTGGACGGGTCGATCACCACGTCGCGCGTGTCAAAGGGCAGAACACCCACACCGATGGCCGAGAAGGAAGTTCCTCCATCGGTGCTCTTGAAGGCCCCGGAGCTGATCGAGGTGACGTAGAGGACCGTGCTGTCGTCCAGCGCCACGGTGATGTACCTCTGCCCCCATCCATGGGGATCGGCTCGACCCAATCTCTTGGGCTCTCCCCCAAGACAAACCCGAAAGCGGGCCCGATGGGGGAGAGCCCAGCCCTAGAGGTTCGTTCAGCCCGCTCGGGGTGCGGCACCAAGGCTACCCAAGCCCTTGTGGAACGCGCTGTTCGCACGGCCAGCTTGGCACCGTGAGTTTCATCCACGAGGACTCAGCCCAGATCATCCTCTCCTTAAAGCGGCTTCCCGCGGCCGGCATGACCGTCACCGAGCTAGCTCGGGACATGGTGACCACAAACGATCTACGCAACCTCCCCAGCCCGAACGAGCCGGCCTTCCACTTAGCAAACCCCGACAAGCAACAGGCCGCGTCGCTAGGCTGACGAGTTCAAGATGGGTCATTCCG
>QIHU01000333.1 GCA_003231035.1 Acidobacteriota bacterium | reverse complement strand
CCCTGGGCGTAGGAGCCGGCTTTGCCCTCGGTGCCAAACTCTGCCGTCCCGAGGCCGAAGTCTGGATCCTCTACGGCGACGGCTCGGCCGGTTACAGCCTGGCCGAGTTCGACACCTTCGTGCGCCACCAGATCCCCGTCATCGCCCTGGTCGGCAACGACGCCTCCTGGGCGCAGATCGCCCGCGAGCAGGTCGAGATCCTCGGCACCGACCTCGCTACCACCCTGGCGCGCACCGACTACCACGCCGTCGCCGAAGGCTGGGGAGGCAAGGGGCTCCTGCTCAACGACCCCAGCCAAACCCCCGTCACCCTGCGCATCGCCCAAGAAGCCGCCGCCGAGGGCCATCCGACTCTGATCAACGCCTGGCTCGGCAAGACGGATTTTCGCAAGGGTTCGATCTCGATCTAAGAGTAGACCTGGAGCCGGCCGCGAAGTGGGTGAGGTAGAGCTTGGGCAGTAGAGTGTGCAGGTCTTGGCGCGCTGCTGTTATTGTCTTCATCATGAGCGCCCGGGCCTATATTGAGACCTCGATGGTGAGTTATCTCACTGCAAGGCCAAGCCGCGACATCGTGGCTGCAGCGCATCAACAGATTTCGCTCGAGTGGTGGGAGCATCGCCGACTGGATTTCGAGCTCTGCATTTCGCAGCTCGTGGTTGACGAGGCCCAGCGTGGTGATCCAGAAAGGGTGCGGCAGAGGCTCCGAATCATCGATGGTATTCCTCTACTTGAGGTGACCGAGTCAGCGCAAGAGTTGGCGATATCCATCGTTCAAGAGGGTCTTCTCCACCGGACTGCTTTTCCCGATGCCCTCCACATTGCGATCGCCACAGTCCACCAAGTCGAGTACCTTCTGACGTGGAATTGCTCTCATATTGCGAATGCCGAAATCTTGCCGCGCGTGGCGACGATTTGTGAGCGCCATGAACTAGTCTTGCCGTTCGTCTGCACACCTGAAGAACTGCTTGGAGAATCTCAATGAGCCTAGATCCAATTGTCGATGAGTTGCATCAGCAGCGCGCTGAGAAAATGGAGCGTTTAGGGTTCGATTTTGAATCCTTCTTCCGGGATCTTAAGGAGCAAGAGAAGCTCTCCTTAGTCCCTCCGCTGTCCCCGCCTGATTTGGCACCTAGTGCGCATGGGGCTCATGGTTGTCAAGGGCGTTAGAACCCTCGATTTCGATCCCCTGCTTGCTATTTGGCTGTCACTCCGCCGGGTCGGGCCGGCGTTGACATCTGATGCGGAGGGGCGTAGCATCTGATGCTATGAGTAGGACAACCCTCGATATCGATGCTCCGATTCTGGATGCGGTCAAGCGGATTCAGAGGAGAGATCACCGGTCGCTGGGGCAAGTCGTTTCCGTCTTGCTAGGCGAGGCGTTGCTCGCGCACGGGGAAGAGAGCGCGGCGCCAGCAGAGTTGGAGTGGATCGCCAAACCGATGCGCGCCCGAGTCGACCTCAACGACAAGGAGGCTCTTTTCGCGGCGCTGGACGAGCCTGAGCCCCGGTGAGCTACTCGATCGACGCGAACGTCCTACTGCACGCCTCGAACAGTGCCGCTCCTCAGTGTGAACCGGCCCAGCTTTTTTTGGCGGAGAAGCTCGCGGAACCGGAGATGCTTTACCTGGCCTGGCCGACGGCGATGGCTTATCTGCGCATCGTGACGCATCCGCGAATCTTCGATGCTCCTCTCGAACCCGGCGAGGCGTTGGCGAACCTGCGAGCGCTGCTGGACCACCCGCGGGTCCGCACTTTGAGCGAGAAGGCGGGCTTTCTAGATGAGTACACGAGTTTGACCGGGCAATGGCCCGTCCGCGGCAATCTAGTTCCCGACGCTCATCTGGCGACCCTCCTTCACCAACACGGTATTCGCACCCTCTACACTCACGACGCCGACTTCAAGAAGTTCGATTTTCTCGATGCTCGGAAGCCATATCAATGAGCTAGCGAGGCCGCTGATGCGACCCCAAGATTACGATTTGACTGACACTGCGGCCAGGAGCACTCCACATAGCGCCTGCTTGCTCAGCGAAATGGCAAGTAGAAGGCGAAGGTATTGTGGGTTGCGACCAGAACGGCGAGGGCGGCGAGGGCGAGCCAGTGTTGGGAACCTCGCTCGCGGGAATGGTCGGCGAACATCGCGATCCACAGCGGCAGGAACTCGACGATCCAGAGGAAGGGTTCAAAAGGGTTGAACAGCGTGTAGAACAGCCAGCCGCTGAGAACTTGCGCGGCGAGAAGGGTGTGGAATGGATCTCCCACCGCGATGCGGCGCGCGGTGAGAGCGAGGGCCCAACCAAAGGCCAGGAGGGTGGCGGTGAGAGTGAGGAGCGACAGAGCATTGTCGGTCAGGTTGAGCATGGGCTGGAGAAACAAGCCGGTCGAGCTGTACTTGGGCCGCTCAGAGCGACGCGGATCGTAGTCATAAGTCGGGAGGGCGAAGAAACTACGCTGGGCTGGGCGGGGCTCCACCGGCATCAGAAGGCTGTAGAGCGATACCGCCCGCCCGACGTCCCACAGTGGGCCAGGAGTGAGATTTGACACCCGCCACAGCCTATTCTCAAGGCTTTTTCGGTCGTTTCGTTGTAGCGCGCTGGTCGCGGCTTCGCCGTGAAGCCCGTCAAAGTAGAGCCTGGCGAGTAGGGTAGTCCCGGCGACCGCGAGCAGGGCGACGATCGCCAGATCGACCACCAGCGTACGCCACCAGTGCCTCACCCGCGGTAGGAACAGCAGCAGGCCGCTGGTGGCCGCGAAGCGGAAGAGGTCAACGCGCGTCAAGCCGCACAGAACCAGTGCCGCGATCAGCAACAAGCGGTCACCCCGTGAACGGGTGGGCCGGCTGCGCATCCGGGCTAGGGCCACCAGGTAGAGCCCGAGCATGGGTAAGGCCAGGCTGTGGGTCTCGAAGGCCGCGAAGTGGAACCAGGCCGAAATGGAGACACCGGTAAGGAGCAAGAGAACCACGCGCGCGCCGGCCGCCAAGCGCAGCTCGCGGAACAGCCAGGTCATCGTGACGAGGAACCCCAGACCGCATAGGGCGGTGAAGAACTTGAGGTAGTGGTAGGTCGACTCGATACCCGGCCCACCCCAGACCCTCCAAAAGCGAAAGCCCTGCTCGACGACGACGTGGTACAGCAGGTGACTCTGTGGGTTCCAGCGGTAGGGTCTAGCCTGATCGAGATACTTCAGGATGTAGACGCTGTCTTGCCCAAAGATCTCCGCCGGGCCGTTGACGGCGCTCAAAGGCTCGAAGCAGAAGAGATAGAAGAGGAAGAAGCAGAGGAGCAAGGAGGCTTCGAGGGCCGTGGCCAGCACGGTGCGTTCCGCCGGGGCGATGAGCCTCGCTGAGTGCGGTGAGGCCGGGAACTGATGGCTACTAGGCTCGCTCATTATGGTGGTCTGTGTGGACCATTGCGATCCTTCGCCGGTCCACGGCAAGACTTTACCCAGGCTGGTGTTAACAGCCAGTGAACTCCGGGCCACCTCGCTGACTGACACTCGGCTAGTGCTAGGATTTCCCAAGAGGGTCTATGAATCCATTTTTCTTGGTGGCGGGACTGTTGGCGGTACTTCTGGGGGCGATTCACTCGGTGCTAGGTGAGGTGTTGATTTTTCGCCACCTGCGGAGAAAGGGACCGGTTTCTTCTTCTGGAAGTCCGATCTTGACGGGGCGACAGGTCAGGACGTTGCGGGCAACGTGGCACCTCGTTTCCTGGTTTGGGTGGGGTTTTGCGGCGATTCTGTTGCATTGGTCGGGCTCTGCTTCATCCGACGCTCATCTGGCCTTCGCTCAAAGCGTGATGATGGTCACCTTCTTGACCTCGGCGCTGTATTGGTTGGTGGCCACGAAGGGTAAGCATCCCGCGTGGATCGTCTTGTTGATCATTGGCATCCTGATCGGGCTCGCTTGAATGGTGGTGATGAGGTAGCGTTTGGGCGCAATGGGAAATGTCTACAGAGCGGGCGCGGTCGGTGCGTTGATGGATGAGTTCGAGCGCGCTGGCCGAGAGCTAAGCCAGGTCATCGGCTCTCTCACCGACACCGAGTTCGAGGCGGTGCGCGACGCTCAAGCACCGGAGGCCTCTTTCCGTTCGATCCAGACCGTCTTTCATCATGTGGTGAGCGCCGGCTACGCGCATGCGAATCACTTGCGGGTGGCGCTCTCGGTTCCGGGAGGGCGGGTCAAGCTTCCACTGGTTGTGGGCGCGGAGTGTGGGGAGCAGATGAGCGCCCTGGTGTCGTACTGGGCCGTCACGCTCGATGGGTGTTGGGAAATGACGGACGAGGAGATCGAAGCAGTGGTGATCCGCTCCAGCTGGGGCGTCACCTACGACCTCGAACAGATGCTCGAGCACACCATCGTCCATGTCCTGCGCCATCGGCGCCAGATCGAGCGCTTCCTCGCCCCAGTCGTCGGGGAGGAGAGGCCGCCAACTAGGTGACTTGTACACCATAGCGACTTGACGTCATGGTGACATAACGCTAAATTGTCGCTATGAGCACGAAACGAGCGACGGTCTATTTTGACCCCACACTGCATCGCGCCCTCCGGCTGAAGGCGGCCGAGACGGAGCAGTCGATTTCAATTCTGGTCAACGAAGCGGTAAAGCAATCCCTAGCTGAGGATGCCGGGGACCTCGCAGCCTTCGATGAGCGCGCCTTAGAGCCCGAGTTCTTATTCGAGACGGTGGTGAAGGGGCTGCGGGCGAGTGGCAAGCTATAGGGTCTTCATCAAGCGCTCCGCTGCCAAGGAGCTTACTGCGGTTGGATCGAGAAAAGATCGACGAAGAATAGTCGCTAGGATCCGTTCCTTGGCTACCGACCCGCGTCCACCTGGGTGCCAGAAACTATCAGGCTCACACAAGTATCGAGTTAGGCAAGGCTCGTACAGAATTGTGTATTCTGTCAAAGATGATCTCCTCGTGGTCATGATCGTACGCATTGCCCACCGCCGTGAGGTGTACCGTGGGATGGCCTAAGGTGGTCGTTGCGTCGCTGCCTTTGCCTCACCGACACTCACTGCCTGGCCGACCGCCTTGGCCACGGTGGTGCGGGGTCGGCGGCGTAGCCGAAGAAAGAAGGCATTGAACTCTGCCACGAACCACAGTTTGAGGCCGGCGCGGAGCATTTCGCTGGCGCCGGTGGTGCCTACGGTGGCGGTCTTTTTCAGCTGCCGCCAGCCGCGATTCTTGCGACCGTAGGTGCCGTGGCGGCGGCGTAGGCGGGCGATCTTGACCAGCCGTCGGTTGTAGAAGCGCATGCAGCGGAAAGCGGCGGCGGTTTGCCAGAGAT
>QIHU01000783.1 GCA_003231035.1 Acidobacteriota bacterium | reverse complement strand
TACGAATCGGCGATTTCCTTGACGGAGTCGCTCGAGTGCTTCCCTTGCGGTGGTCATTGGGTAGCGAAGTTTACACCGGTCTTCTCGTGCTCCTCACCCTTTTCGGGAGAGTACGGGCAGCGGGCTAAGGGCTCCTCCAGGTGAGGCCCAGACCGATCAGGTTGTCCGCTGCATCGTCGGACAGCCCCACACCCAGATGAACGTCGAGTTGCAGCCGCTCGTGGAGCAAGTAGGTGTATCCGTGGTGGAGGAGAAGGGCGGTGTTCGCCTCTTCCACCTCTTCGACGACGATCTCGGCGAAGAGGCCGATGCGATCGGTTAACCCTTTTCCAAAAACGACAGTCGCGGCGAGAGCGTTGAGTCCAACGTTCTCCTCAGTGATTCTAGCGACGGCGAGCTGCGTCCCGAATGACCAGCCGGCGGGTAGGTCGTGGCTGACGGTGAAGATCAACTCTGGATCGACCTTGCCGCTGGTGAACTCGGAATCCCCCGTGGGGATCGCCGTTGTCGGTGGGACCGAACTGGAACTTGGCGCCAATCGAGCTGTCGCCAACACCGGAGGAGCCCCCGCGAGGGTCGACCCAATCGGGTAGCCCAATCCGCAACTCCAGCCGTTCGCTCAATCCCCAGCGCACGAGAACCTCGGGCCCGGATAGAGCCTCGCTGGTGGATTCGTCGATCCAGGTGAAACCGCTCTCGATCTGGACCGTCTTCGCGGGTATGACGATGGCGCTTTCCGTGAAGTCGGGTCGGTCCGTCACCAGCTCTTGGCCCTCGGCCGCTTTGCCGCCGAGGCTGCAACCGAGAATGGCGATTCCCAGGGTCAAGGTCAGCGTTGTTCCACGCCCATGTTTCCTAGTCTGTCGCATTCATTGAGCCCTCTTGGTGGATGATTTTTTTGGTCAATCAAAATTTATCATGAGAAGTGGCTCAATTTGAGGTCGACAGCAATAGAATTTACTATCTCCCGACCCCCCTCCCGCCCCCTCACCCTTTTCGGGAGAGAGGTGTCGGTGGGCCCAGAACTCAGGTTTGACGCAACTTTGACCTAGCGTTCAACACCGAACCTCGCTGTGCCCGTATCGTTTGCGGACAACTCGGAGGTGGGCGATCGAATCGCGCTCCGGCAACCTAGGAGGAGTTCGAATGGTAGGAAAGATCACCCCAGCAACACTCGGCGCCCTGCTCGTGGCCGTTTCCCTCGCGGCGCAGTCCCCCGGTTCGGTCAGCAATGTCATGGTCGGACAGTCGGCCTGTCTCGACAGCTTGGCGCCGCGAACGCTCGCCCAACCCTACAGTTGCGTGGAGTTGACCGTGGTCTGCCCAGACACGCTCGATCGTCCAGTCAACCTGCGGGTTACCGAGCCTCCCGCCGGGACGAACATTCGCGGAACCCTGGTGGTCGGCGGGGGCGGAGCTGGGCGCGGTTGGTACGAGGCCGAGAAGAATGATCCAAACGAGATTCCCGCCTTGCACGCTCGCGACATGATCGACCGCTTGAACGTGGCCGGCTTTCGGGTCATCCAGCGTCGTTGGGGCGACGACCCGGTTCTGCAGATGGTCGGCGGTTGGATCGACGGCTCTACATCGCTACACGATTCGGCCTGTCGGTACGCCACCCTGCTGTATTGGATCCAGGGGCAAGAGGCGCTCCACAATCAGGACGGAGAAGAGGCGTTTTGCGCCCAAGGCCAGTCCGGGGGCGCATCGGAACTGGCCTATGCCTTGTCGCTCTACGGCGTGGGCGACCTTCTCGACTTGGCGCTTCTCTCGGGGGGGCCTCCGCATGGCGCACCCCATTTCGGTTGCGACAACGCCAACACTGCCTGGGAGGCTCAGTGCAATGGTTGGCTCGATAGTCCGAGTCTCGGTATTTGCCCGCACCGGGCCGGGGCTCACAACTGCTTCTACAACGACAACGCGAAGCAGGTGAATATCAATGACGCCTTTGACCTCAACACGGAACCGCCAGAGGCCGCAAGTCCGTGCACGATCCTCGACACGGAGGTCCTCCGCAACAACAGCGTTGTCTCTCCCGGCTGGATCAAGGACTACCCACAGACTCGCGTCCATTTTCTCTACGGTGTTCTAGACTGCGGCTCGTCGCCGCCGCTGAGCCTGCCTTTCCTGACTGGGGTGCTCAACAACTCGACCGGCGTGGTCGGGTTCGATGTCGTCGCCGCCACCGATCACACGGTGCCGGCATCCATTCCAGGCACGTTGAGGATCGAAGAGATTGTCGACGACGAAGGGGGTTGTAGCGTTCCGTAGTGATCGATCAGGGAACGTACTTGTAGCCGGCCCCGCGCACCGTGATCAGGTAGCGGGGGCGGCTGGGTTTCGCCTCGATCTTTTGACGTAGGCGATAGACGAAGGTGTCCACGGTACGGGTTGTAGCCGAAGCCTCGTAGCCCCAAATCTCGTCGAGCAGGCGGTCGCGACGAATCACTTCGCCCGGGGCGGCGATCAGCAGGGTGAGCAGGGACACTTCGCGATCGGTCAGTGGCTGCTCGCGGTCGCCGCGAACCACGATGTAGCGCTTGAGGTCGACGAGGGTCTCGCCGAGTCTAAACACCTGCTCCTCTTCGGTGGCCTGCACTGACTGGGTCTGCATTGGGGTGGGACTGGAAGGAGGCGGACTCATTGAACCAAGGTTCCGCGGGTGGAGGGGGACCCCGCGGCCGCTGCCTCTGCCGATCGTCCAGCCGAGAAGGCCCACCGCCAGAGCCCAGCCAAGGGCCACCTTGGCGGTGTACCCGCGCAAGTCGTGCCTGGCGACGGTTGCGAAGTCTCCGCGCGAGGGAAAGGTTGCGACTCGCCAGCGGGGAAGGGTGGTCAACTCGCGGCTGCTGGCCGAGAAATCGGTCGGTCGTTCGCTCCTGGGGGCCAACCACACAGCGCCGTCCGGGGCGAGTAGGGCCGCCTCGATAGCGCCCCCGAGCTGCGCCGCCGCCACCACCTCGGCAAGCAGGCTGGTGGTTCCCGCTGGACGCAGACGGTGCACGATCCACAGCGGTTGGCCGTCGATGGCGAGTAGTGCCGACGCTCCCCGTCGCACGTCGAGTTCTGGGACGAAGGCACGAGCGGGCGCGGGTGGGTGGGCGTCGCGGTGGGTCCGTCGTCGCCGTTGAATGTCGCGCAGAAGCCAGCGAAATCGGTCCCCCCGATTCGTTCTGCGGCCTGCCAGCGGTGCTCGCCCCGCCGCCCCTCCCATTTTTCCGGTGCCGCCGAGGATTGATCCATCGTCGGCCAGAAGCAGAATCGGCTGTGCCCACGAGGCGCTAGGCGGGAGTGCGCGGATTCTAGCCACGATCGCCTCCCGATCAGCTCCTTGCGCGGTGAGCTCTTCGAGCAGAGCGCCTTCCCGCGCCATCATTCGGTCCTCCAGCCGCGCACCGAGCCGGTCGGCGAGGGCGGCATGGCGGTGGGCGACCTCCAGTTGTCGAGCCGCGGTCTCGCTACTTACGATCCGCTGCGCGAGCAGGCCGAGGAGGCAGGCGAGCGCGGCGAGCAACAGGATGGCACGCCGACCAGGTCGCCAAGGGATGGGTTGCCAAGGGATGGGGATAGAAGGGGCCACGGGTGGAGAAGCTTCGGTCCAAGGAATCTACCGAGTAGATCCTAACCGCAACTCGACTCCACAACGCGCTCTGAAATCGTCCTCTCTGTGAATGAGGCGAACTCAGAGTCCGTGGCGCGGTTCTTAGGAGGCACTCCGCGAGAGCCGCGCCACGGGCTGTTGGTTCTATTTGGGGCCTTAAGGCTCTGGATCTCGCATCGGCATCGGGGTCGAGTGCCAATACTCAATGGGTCCGACGATCGGATCCTTGTGGCGGAGAACTGAAATTAGAGAGGGTTGGGTAATCAGGGCTGGGTTGTTTACCTGTCCCTTGATTTCCAGGGTTTCGATTTGGCCCCTGGTGAGCTTGGCGAGCTGAGGGCCGGTCAAATTGACTTTGAAATCCTGGGGGCCGTAGCGTAGATAGAGCCCTGTTACGACGGTGTTGCGCTCGAGTTGCCAACCGGCGTGGAGGTCGACGGTGAGCGTAACGGTGGCGTTGGAGGGGGGGACGAAGGGTGCTACCTGTGGCTGGATCTGCGGCTGGACCGCGACCTTCTTCGAGCTGGCTAGGGCCCCGCGGCTGATGCTCGCTATGCTACCGAAGAAGCTCTCCTCACAGGTCATGGAGCAGGGCACGCAGGTGTCTGGCTCTGGAGTTGGCCGTAAGGTGGCGGCGACCGATTCCACCAAACTCGGTAGCCGCAGGTAGGGAGGACTGCTTTCTGGAACCATGGTTGTGGTCACTGTGTCGGTCGCTTTCCAGGTCTCCTCACAGAGGCTTAGATCGCCGTCGAGGGTGTAGTTGATCAAGTTGGTGGCGCCCTGGTTCAGGGTTTTAAAGCTCGCCTCCCCTTGGGCGAGCTCGATCCATCGGTTGGAGGAGTCGCCGCTGAGTTTGGGGTACCAGGTCAAGCCGTTGAACAGAAGGTTGCGCACATCGTCTCCATGAGCGAGGAGCGCGTCGACGAGCATGCCGGTGGTGATCGCGGTGGCGAACGAGGTGCCGGAAGGCACCGCCCAGACTCCCGGGCCTCCCAGCCAAGGAATGCACAGCGCGGAGCCGGGCATCAAGGCTGGAAGGCTACCAGCGTCGGGTTGTGGTGTTTCCCACGACTCCGTGGCGCCCCCCGTTTGGGCGTACACGGCGAGGTCGAGCGAACCCGCGGCGAGAACATGGGAGATCGATGCCGGAAATAGAAGAGACTGGTGGTTACCTGCCGAAGCGACGGCGAGGGTTCGCGGGGGCAAGGTTGGATCCACCGGGTTCTTGGTCAGGTGCCAGAGCAACCGGCTGACCTGGCAACTTAGATTCGAGGTGACGCAGTTGGTGTTCTGCGCGTCTCCAGGCAATGCTAGGCGCCCAAAGCTCATGTTGATCGCCAAGGGAGGAACCACTTCCTCCCTGTAGATCGCTTCGGCCAGGGCGGCAAGGTTGCGGATCAAGTCGGCATCGGTCACCCCCGCGGCACCTGAAGTGGTGGTGTCAAGGGGTAGGAAGGTCGCTTCGACACTAGGGTCCGTCGTTTGCAGCGCGACCCAGCCAACGGTCTCGCCATGCCAGCCATCGAAATCGATGATGGCGATCCAAGGGGCGATTGCGGGCGCGGTGGCCTTCGAGAAATTCGCCGGAACCGGATTCGCTGGCACTACAGGCGTTGCGCTCAAGCAGTCCACTCCGCTACAGCTGAAGCAGCCTTGGCCGCTGCACGGGTAGGCGGGAGGAGCCGCTCCAGGTGGAGGATACAGGGCTGGCTGGGGGTCCAGCCCCTGGGTGCAAGGCGCCGCGGAGCAGCTCTCTGGCGGTTCGGGGCCAAAATAGAAGGTGCCGTAGTCGCCAGCGGGTAACCAGAGCCCTGGGCTGGTATTCGTCGGTTGGCACTCGGCTGAGCAAAGTGCCCACTGGATACCGCCATTGTTGGGGTTGGGATCGATGATGGGATTGATGTCGGGCACGACGTTGGCGATGAGTTGGCCATCGTTCTCGGCCGCCGCGGACAGGACGGTGATCAACAAGAGGCAGAAAAAAGATAAGAAAAAGCGCATGGTTAGTCTCCTCGTCATGTCGGGCCGGGCACGCCAGAATTGGCGGGCGCAACGGTTGCGGGTCCGTCCGCTTCTAGCGCAGCGATCGGATCGCTGCCTGTAGGTAGAGCCACGCTTCCAGGTAAGCCGCCGTCATCCTGCCTGGCCACCACCACAAAGAAGCTGTGCTCCCCAGGCTGGCGGCCGACTAGGGCGTGGGCGGGAACTTCGAAGGTCACCACGCCGCGCCGTTCTGAACGGGTCAAGCCATCGGCGACATTCACCTGTTCGAGATGGTCGCCAGCGTGTCGAAAGAGTCCCACGGCGACGCCAGACTGCGCTCGACCCTCGACCGTCGCGACCACCGCCACTGGTGTTTCGGCAAAGGCGTCCGCCGTTTGGTCGATCACGGCTCCG
>QIHU01000532.1 GCA_003231035.1 Acidobacteriota bacterium | reverse complement strand
GTCTCCTCCTGGCGTCACTGCGCCGTTGGTTAACTGCCATGCAGGATGCCATGGCAGGGAGGCCGACCGACTCATCCCATCTGGCACCCCGCGGACCGGCACTCCGTGAGCCGTTCCTGGTACCCGTGGCGCACCCACTCTGTTGGCACCGCCTACGATGTGACTCGGACTACTTCTTCTCGCGAGACAGTCAGGATCGCGGTTTGCAGCTTGTCAACTAGGGGGAGCAGATGCTCCATTCGGTTGCTACGGGCGCAAGCGATCACGACACCGACCGGAAGGCCGCTCAGATTCTGTTGGAATTCGATGCCTTGGTCCGCGGTCAGGAAGACCGCGAAGCCGTGGTTGGCCGCCATGCGGAGGAGTTCGCCATTTCGCACTCCGCTCCAGCCCTGAGACGGGACCGTCGCGACCTCGAAACCCACCAGCGCTGCCGCCAGCTGGCGCGGCAAGGACTCGTCTAGGAGGACACGCACTGAGCTTCGAGGGCGGCCGCGGCCTCTTCCAGTGCTGCCACGGCTTGCTCTCGGAGCACGGAAGGGAAATCGTCGAGAAAGACCTCCAAGCTGTCGCCGGCCTCGAGGTAGTCGATGAGGTTCCTCAGAGGGACGCGCGTGCCCTGGAAGACTGGCGCGCCTCCTTGGATCTCAGGGTCGCGGTGGATGGCTGGCGAAGAAGCGCTCATTACGACGGTGAGTGTACCAGCAGTCCCTGCTCTCCCTTGGGTTCCCTTTCCCGAAGTGCCTGGCGCCCCGTAAACCCGGCGTTTCATGGACGGCAAGCCGGCCAAAAAGGTCATCGTGGTACCGGGGCGGTTGGTGAATATCGTGGTGTGATGGGGGCGTGCTCCTGGGCGCCCCCCGTGAACCTTGGCTGCGCTCTAGCTTCCCATCTCCGTCAAGAAGGCTTGCAAGCGTCCGAAACTGGGGTGGCCCGGATCGGCCGTTTCAGACCATAACCGAAGGTCGGAAGCCAGGCTCTGGCGAATCTCATTGCCGTTGGGCATCTCGGCGAGTTGTTTGTAGGCGGCCATACCTTGCTCGGGGTCACCGCTCTTGAGCGCGGCCTGTCCGTAGCACAGCAGCGCCTCTGAATTGGTCTTGTCCATGCCGTAGACCTGGTTGCAGTCCTGCATCGCCTGCTCGTACTTGCCAAGCCACAAGCAGGCTTTGGCACGCAGGAGGAGGGCGCGGGTGAGTCTGGGGTCCTGATTCAGCGACGAGGTGGCGTCTCGCTCGACCCTTGTCATCGCTGACGAAACCTTCTTTTCGAGCTTGGCCCGCTGCTTCTCGTCGCTAGCCTGTTCGAGTTGGGCGAGCTTCTTGGTCGCCGTGCGCATCGACCGTTCTGCTTTAACCAGAGCGTCAGCAGCTCGTTGTTCGGGAGTCAGATTGCGCTGCAAGTCGGCCGCGTTGGTCATCTCACTCACGGAACTCTGCGCCATCGCGATGTGCGGAACCAGCAAGCAGGCGGCGAGAACCGAGCAGGGGAACGCTTTCTTCATGACTTCTCCTTCGTTGGGTGCGTTGTTCAGTGCGGCGCGGATTGCGCCTGCTTGCGTATACGAAAGAAAGGTCGTTTTTGTTCGTGCCTTGGTCTCTTTTTTTAGAGCCGAATCAGATCCACCTCATAGCGATCGAACCGGGAATCGCTGGTGACCAGGGTGATGCGCTCGATTCGCCGGCCGAAGTGCCTGGCACTCCGGGAGCGGCTCGCAAACGGTACTCAAGGGTGAAGTTGGTGAGTTTCTTCACCTTTCCAGTCAGTGGTGGCTGCCGTGCCTGGTAAGCTTAGGGGATTGTGGCGGTTTCTGATCACTATCTTGACCTGAGTTTGCGATGATCACTCTTGACCCTAGCTTTTTGCGCCTTTCTATCCTGTTCCTGATGGTGGGCTCGGTTATTCCTTTCTCGGCCGCTGCCGAGACGGAGGCGACTTTTCGGCTGTATACGGAGCAGGCTGGGGTGTATCAGGTTCGCTTTGAGGAGTTGGAGGAGACGGGGCTTGGCGGGCCGGTGCCGAGTGACAGCCTTTCTGTTTGGAACCTCGGTGAACCGGTGCCCTTCTGGCTTGACGATGGTGGGGATGGTGTTTTTGGTCCTAGCGATCGTATTGAGCTGGTCGCGCGGCGACTGACTGGCAAGGAGTCTTACTTCCATCCCTATTCGGCACACAATGTGTACCAGGTACGCTTCGATCGAGGGCCAGGACCGCGAATGCGGCCGCTCGATTTTTCTCGCGGCGGTAATCCGGAAACGGTGCAAACATGGCGCACGATGCACTGGGAGAAGGATAGGCTGTTGATCAGGCTATCTGGCCGCCAGGTGAAGGAGGAAGGCGATCCCGAGCTTTGGTATTGGTCAAAACTGACCCATATCGACAGTGATCCCTTTTCGATCCCCTTCGAGTTGCCAGGGCTCGATTTCGCCTCGTCACTCCAAGTGGAGCTGAGCGCCCAGGTTCGCGGTATCTCGCGGCGTCCGCGGCTTACGCGGCGTCCACGACGCAGCGGAGACGAGCCCGTGGAGGAGGCTGAGAGGGCAGAGTTCGAACATGCGCTCGAGTTTGCGCTGGACGAAGTGGTGGTTGGCGCCGAGAGTTGGAACGGCAAGGGGGTGCACAGCTTGGAGCTGCCGTCGCTGACTGTAGCCGATCTCCAAGGGGATGCTAGACCGTTGACGGTCAAGGTGCCAGTCCGAGTGCCGGAGGGTAGTGAGGATCCGATCGTCGATATCGTGATGCTCAATTGGCTGGAAGCGAGGTACCCGTTCGACGGCCAAGTTGCCGAGTCGACGATCGAGATCGAGTTGAGCGAGGAGGCGGCGAGGGTGGGGGGCTTCGTGCAAACGGATGCCGCCCACGATTTGGTCGCTTATCACTCGTCGGGGGACCGAATCGAGGTCCCTGCCGTGGCGGACGGCTTCGCAGTGGCCGGGGTCTCCGAAGTGACTGGCACTGCCGGGGCGCGCGATCGGAGATGGTGGTTGGTGCCGGCTGGCGGGTTGCGGTCGGTACAACGGATCGAGCTTGACAGTCCTTCTGACCTGCGTTCGACCGCCAATCAGGCCGACTACTTGGTGATCACCCATCCGCGATTGCGCCAGGCGGTTGGGCCTTTGGTCGAGTATCACCGCAAGAGCGGGCTGAAGGTCGAGTTGGTCGACATTCAGGATGTCTACGACGAGTTCAATCACGGGGTGCTCGACCCACGGGCCTTGCGCGACTTCATCGCCCATGCCTATCACTCCTGGGAGCGCCCGGCGCCGCGCTATGTGTTGCTGGTCGGCGACGCTAGCTGGGATAGCAAGAACGAGCTGGTGGACGACGCCAACTACGCCAACTGGGCGGACCGGGCACTCACTCGCGGTGGACAGCGTTTCAGGGTCAAGGATGGTCTGCCTCCAGCGGGGAGCACGAACGACCGGAATCTGATTCCCGCCGCGAGTTACCACACCTCGCAGGGCCACGCCGCCAGCGACAATTACTTTGTGTCGGTGGATGGCGACGATTTCTATCCAGACTTGGCCATTGGCCGCTTTCCGGTGGTGGAGCCCGAAGAGGTCGCGGCCATCGTAGAGAAGACGTTGCGCTACGCGGACCAGGCTGAGGTTGGTCCTTGGCGCCGACGCGTTCTGTGGATCACCAACGAGAACCGGGGCTACCAACGTCGGTCGGACCGATTTGCCAGCTCATTGGGAGAACTGGGGTTTGGGAGCCTGAAGGTCTACCCATCCCCAGAGGAGGCGGATAACGCTGAGCACCAAGAGACCTTGACACAGGCCTTTGCCGAAGGGCAGCTACTGGTGCACTTCATCGGTCATGGAGGACGGTTGATTTGGCGTACCGGACCGCCGGATATTCGCAAGAACCATGACCTCTTCACCTTGGATCACCTCGATAGTCTGCCGCCTTCGAACCGACTCCCGGTGATTCTCTCAATGACTTGCCACTCTGGCCCTTTCGACCACCCGAGCGCCGATTCGATTGGCGAGAAGTTTCTGCGTCTCGAAGGGCGGGGAGCGATCGCGGTGGTCGCCGCATCGTGGCGCAACGGTCCGGCGCCGAGTTTGAGTGCGGCGCTGGTCGAGGAACTGAGTCACCGAGGAAGGATCGGAGATGCTTTTCGCCAAGCCAAGATGAAGCAGCGCGAGTTGTTGGTGGAGATCTACAACTTGTTTGGCGACCCCGCGATTCCTATCGCTCGGCCCGAACAAGAATTGACCCTTGAAAAAACGATGACCGGTGACCTGCGCGCGACCCTGGATCTCTCCGAGTTCACCGGCCGGGCCCTGATTGAGTGGGTGGCTGACGACGAGGTGGTGGAAAGTGGCGAGATGGTGGTGACCGGGCCGACCTTCGAGATTGCCAGACCACCAGCGACCGAGGCGGACTGGGTGCGAGTCTATGTGTGGAATGAGACCGAGAAGGTGGACGGCCTCGGTGCGCTGAGGTTGGTGGAGGCTACCGAGTAGCGGGCTGACGACCGTTGGGGCGCAGGGTCCCGCAAGGTTTCGGGCGCAAGAAAAAAGGGGTGCGGTCCGCCTGCTTGGGGAGCACCGGACCGCACCGCGTCACAGAGGGGCTGTGGGCCCTGTTGTTGAGTCAGGGCGCCACAGCGTTGTGGGATCTCGAGGGCAGCTAAGTTGTGCGAACCACCCTGTCGACTGTGGGGATTGTAGAGATCGCTCGCGGGGTCGTCTGCCG
Organism: Acidobacteriota bacterium; assembly: GCA_003231035.1. GTDB lineage: Bacteria > Acidobacteriota > Thermoanaerobaculia > Multivoradales > SZUA-115 > SZUA-115. The sequence continues at coordinate 1,440 of QIHU01000532.1, read as the reverse complement.
GAGGACGCCGCGCCCCTGAGTAGGCGAAGCGCGGCTGGCTGTAGGAGGGTTCTTACAGCCCCTTGCCGGCTCGCTAGAGACTGCCCACGAGCCCTTCCTCGACCCGCTCGAGCGCCTTGGCGAGCGCGGTGGCGGTGTGTGGGTAGAGCAGGCGATAGACGGGCAGTTCAGTGCTGGCTCGGGCAAGGGCGGCGAAGAGCAGAGCCTGCAACCGGGCGTCGAAGAGCTTACTGGCGACGGTGTGGCGGACCATGATTAGTAGGGCCTCCTTGCGGGATAGTGCTTCGATGCGAGGACCTTTCAACGAGCCGTTTGCCGGCGGCGGGATGAGCAGGTAGACGGCACTGAGCGGGCGCAGTGGAGGGGCTGAACGCGGGTACTGTTGGTTTACCGGTAGTTTGAGTTGAGGGAAGTGTGGCGCCACATGGATCTTGCCGTGGAGCGCGTCGCCCGTTGAGTTGGCGGTGTCGTTAGGGGGCCAGACCACCGGAAGAATGTCGTCGGCGAGCCGGTGCCAGTCACTTCGGGCGTTGTCACCTTGGGCGTGGCTGGCGGCGACGGTGGATTTTCCGGCGCCGGAGTCTCCGATGAAGGCGATGGCTTGTCCGTGGCGGCAGAGTGCACTGGCATGGAGGGCGAAACGGCCGCGCCAGGCTAGCTGGAGGAGGAGGGCTGGACCCAAGACGACTTCCGTCGCTAGCATGGTGGCCTGCTCAGTGGCCGGCTCAGTGGCCGGGGGGTTCTCACCAGCGCCGCGGTGGACGATCTCGCCGGAGGTGTGGATCTCGAATTCTCCACTGCCTTCGACGCTCAGCAGGTAGCCAAGGTCGCCAGATCTTGCTCGGATGTGACGCTGGGCGCCGCCTAGCCAGGCTGTGCCGTTGTACGTGGTGGCTATTGCCTTGCCGGCTGCGCTGAGCTTACCCGGTCTGCTCTGGATGGTGCTGGGCGGTGGTTCAGGAGGGAGGTCGGATTGGGCGAGGAAGAGCTCTAGGATCGGCAAGCGCCGATCGACGCTGACCGCTTGCCGGTGGGCGAGGTGGTAGAGGTGGCGGGGGCGGTCGTGCCCCGGTTCGAACCAGATGCGGATCACGCCGCTCTGCCTTCTCGCCGCCGCCTTAGCCACAGCTCAAGGCAGACACAGGCCCACAAGACCAGTTCGGCGGTGGTGCCGCGACGGCGCCGGGCGATCGGCGACGAGGCCGGAGCGAGAAGCCAATCGGCGCGCACGTAGCGCCGCCACCGCGCTTCGGGGTGGTGGAGGAGGGCCATCGCGGGCCCCTCGCGGCGTTGTTCGATGCCGCGTCGGTAGAGGGGTGTCAAGGCGGTGGGCTGGGTGCGGTGAAGGATCTGGGCCGGTAGGCGAGCGGCCATCGCTCGGCGCAGGATTGGCTTGAACCGGCCGCGCCGATATAGATCGTGCGCGGGCAGACCGAGCAG
>QIHU01000472.1 GCA_003231035.1 Acidobacteriota bacterium | reverse complement strand
AGCTCCTTGTCGGCGCGCGAAGCCAAGGGCAAAATGGTGTGGTGGAAGCCGGAGGCCATAGCGTTGCTGGGACCGTTCGCACCGCGATGGGCCGCCTCGGATTCGACGATCCGCCGCCAGATTTCCGGCTCGGACTCCTCCAACCAGCTAGCCAGAGTGGGACCAAAATCGAAACTGACCCCCTCGAAGTTGCCCAACTCGGCGTTAGGCCGGTAGCACTGGGCGGCGATCTTGCGATTGAAGTCGTGGAACGGCGCCGCCCCTACTTCCGCCGGGATACCGCCCGCTCCACGGATCGCGGCGGTCGGGTTGGTAGCAATGCGCATGGAGGGCCAGCGCCGGCTTGCTCGCGGCCATCAACGGTGCGCGGGTCGCTAGCGAGCCAGTACTTTGACCTGACGGCCAACCACATCGAGCATCCGGCGCAGTTCGTCGTAGTCCGGGTGGCGCAACCGTACCCAAGCGTTGGCCATGTATCCCGCTTCGACCGGCTGGGTGGGCGAACCGACCGGCGGGATGTGGGCATCGATGATCCACTCACCGAAGGCACCGTTCATCTCGTCGACCCCCTCGTAGCCGACGATTTCGCCGTCTCGATTGGGTCGCAGGTTGACGATGCCGGCGCAGTAGCCGCCGGTGCACTGCTGGGTCGGTTTACCGAGGATGATCGCCGCCGCCCACTCGCGATAGAGGTCGATCTCGTGTGCCGCGCAATAGAGGTCCCAAGCACCGACCCCGGGCGGGCGGCAACCGATCTCCGAGAATTTGAGCCCTTTGGGTCCGTAGAACCACTCCATGTGGGTCGGCGCGGTGTGGATACCCAGCGCCTCAATGACCTTACGGCCGAGCTGCTTGACCTCGTGATAGCTCTCGGCGCCGAGCCGATTGGTGGTCAGGAACATCGGCGACACCGACCGGTCGCGCATCGCCGCCAAGACGTTGGGGTAGTAGTGGGTGATGAACTCGTGCGCTACTTGGCCCTTGATCGTCAGCGTGTCGTAGAAAGCCTCGTGCCCTTCGATGAACTCCTCCACCGCCACCGAGGCGCCCTGGTCGACCCCGCACTCCTCGATCGCCGCCGCCAGGCTAGCGGCGTCGTCGGCCCGGAAAGTCCCAGCGGCGCCAGCGGCGTCGCGCGGCTTGAGCACCACGGGATAGCCCACCTCGGCGACGAAAGCCTCCACCTCTTGGCGGCTCTCGGCACCGGTCGACTGGGCGCAAGAGACGCCGCGGCCACGCAGAAACTCCTTCATCGCCGGCTTGTCGCGGCAAAGAAAGGTGGTGCGCACCGAGGTTCCAGGAATTCCACAGGCTTCGCGCACCTCGGCGGCCGCCATGACGTGCGCCTCGATGGTCGCCTCCAAGCGATCGACCCAGCCGCGCGCCTGCACTCGCCGCACCGCCTCGCCCAGCGCCTCGGTGTTGACCACTGAGGAGACCTGCTCGTAGCCGTCCAGCACCCCGCGCAGGCTGTCACCCAGCATCTCCCACGGAGCTTCGCCGATCGCCGTGACCTGGGCCCCAACCTGGGATAAGGCGTGGGCGAACTTCCGTTGATTGGCGGGAAAGGCAGGTTCTACAAAAATGACGTGCATGAAGGCTCGCTCCAGGGGGATTTTTGAGGATAATACACCGCCATGAGCACCCGCGCCCCCCATCCTCACAACCCTAACCGTCCCCTCGTTCTTCTGGGACCACAGCGACTCGAACCAACCCTGGCCGATGCCTTCGACCGGCTGGAGATCGAAGGGACGATCGCCGCGGTCACCGCCGGCTGGCAGGAGCGCGAGGCCGAGGTCGAAGAGATGCGCGAACATGTCGACCGGCCGGTGGTCAATCTCTTGCTCCACGCGCGGGGCGAAGCGCTTTTCGCGGCCGACCCTGACCTCGCTCAAGCCTATCGGCAACGCCAGCTGACCTTGATCGAGTTGCAGCGCCTGTACCGGCTGCGCTTGCATCACACCTTGGCGGGAGCCAAGGCGATGTTCGGTCTCAACGCCGATCCCAAGCTGCTCCTGCCCGAGCGCAAGGCGGCGATCACCGCCGTGCGCCGCCTCGACAACCGACATCTGCGCAGCCTGCGCAAAGTCCACCTGCAATTCGAGAACGATCATCGTCCCTTCTCCAATCGCGCCGTGGCCGCGCAGCGCGAGGAATTGGCCACGCTCTTAGCGGGGTGCTCGGCGCTGGCCATCGCCGGCGGCCATGTCGCCACCCTGCTCAACCGGCTGCGCCTCTTTGGCCTCCTCGACTTGGCGGCGGACCTCCCCATCGTCGCCTGGTCCGCCGGTGCCATGGCGCTGGCCGAGCGCGTGGTGCTCTTCCACGACCACCCTCCTCAAGGGGCGGGCGACGCCGAAGTACTCGAAGCGGGGCTCGGGCTCTTCTCAGACCTCCTCCCGCTGCCCCACGCGCGCTATCGGCTGCGCCTCGACGACCCACAGCGGGTGGCGATCTTCGCCCGCCGCTTCGCCCCCGCCCGTTGCGTCGCCCTAGATAGCGGCAACCGCATCGAGCGCCGAGGCGGCACCTGGCAACCCCACGGCGGCATCCAGAAGCTCACCTCCCGCGGCAGGGTACGGAAGATGAAACCGTGAGTCTGGCGATTCATCGGCTGGAGGAAAGTGGGCCACTGAGCCGCTCGCGCGTGGATGCCTTCGTGGCCGAGCACGAGTTTCCTCTGGTCGAAGGCACTTCGATGACCTTCGTCTATCGCGGCGAGGCCTCGCGGGTCTTGTTGCAGCACTTCATCTTCGGCCTACCGACCTCGCAGCCCTTCCGCCGGATCGCCAAGACCGACCTCTGGTATTTGGTTCTAGAGGTGCCACCCGTTTCGCGGATCGAATACAAGCTCAGCGTTACCCGCGGCGATGGGCAGAAGTGGATTCGCGACCCGCTCAATCAGCATCTGGCCCGCGACCCCTTCGGCGCCAACTCGGTGGCCCACGGCGAAGGCTACGAAGTACCTGACTGGGTCGAGCCCGACGACCAAGCGCGCCCCGGCACGATCGAAGAACACCGCCTCGAAAGTTCAGCACTCGGCCGCGAAGTGCCCTTCAAGCTCTACTTTCCAGCCCGCTTTCGCCCCTCGCGGCGCTACCCGCTGCTGATCGTCCACGACGGCGACGACTACCTGCGCTTCTCGGTGCTCAAGACCGTCTTCGACAACCTGATCCACCGCCTCGAAGTGGCACCGATGGTGGTGGCGCTGATCACTTCCGGCAACCGGCTGGTCGAGTACGCCGACCATCCGACCCATGCCCAGTTCTTGGCCGAGGAGCTGACCCCGCACCTCGAAGAGCGCTACCCCCTCATCGCTCGACCCGAGGGACGGGGGCTGATGGGGGCCAGCTTCGGCGCCGTCGCTTCGCTGTCGACCGCCTGGCGCTACCCGGAAATCTACGGCCGGCTGCTCCTTCAGTCGGGCTCCTTCGCCTTCACCGATATCGGGCGCGAGCACGACCGCGGACCGGCCTTCGACCCAGTGGTCGAATTCGTCAACGCCTTCCGCGACCGACCCGGCATGCCGTCCCAGAAGGTCTTCGTCAGCTGCGGAACCTACGAGTCCTTAATATACGAGAACCGCTCGATGGTTCCCTTGCTGCAAGAAACCGGTATGCAGGTCAAGTACGTCGAGGCCCGCGACGGCCATAACTGGGAGAACTGGCGCGACCGGCTACGCCAGGGGCTCTCCTGGCTCTTCCCCGGCCCGCTGTGGATGATCTACGAGTAAACCGTCCGCGCCGCGAACCCGCGCTACGAAGCCACCTGGTAGGCAAACGAGGCGTCTCGCCGAGACTGGGCGAGATAAATCATCATCTTGCGCACTTCAATGGCCGAGACCCGCTCCAACTCGGCGGCGTCACGGAAAAGGAGCAAGGCAGCGGTGGCCTCGCGATGAACTGCCTCTTCTTCGAAGACCTCCACCAACTCAGCGGCGAGCCGTTTCACCTCCGCGCCCCGGCCTTCTTGCAGATAGAGCAAGGACAACTCTAACGAAACCAAGGCTGAGTCGTAGACGATGCCGTGCTTCAAGAAACCGTGGCGGGCGGCAAGAAACGAACTCTCGGCCCCTTCAGGATTCCCAAGGCCACGCGCGACCTTGCCCTCGACCCAAGCGATTCGTAGAAGGCTCAACTCATCGGCGAATTGGAGGGCATAGGGCTGGTTCTCAGCCATCAAGCTGCTAGCGGCCTCATACTGCTCTTGGGAGCACAGACCATCCGCAAAGTTGTGCCGAGCAATGAAGCAGAGTCGTGGTTCTTCCTCCGGGCTGAGTATCCGCAACGCTTCGCTGGCCGATTCAGCCGCTTTGACACCATCGTCCAAATCCTGGTGCATGATGCCAATGTCGATGAGGACTTGTGCGCCCAAGACCGGATTGTTTTCGCCACAGTAGGCGTTTGCGGCGCGACCCAAGAGAGTCTCAGCCTCCTCGAAGTAGCGTTGATCTCGCCGCAGCGCGCCCTCGAAGTGGTCCATCTCCGCCTGCAAGAGAAGGTCGCTCTCGCCTTCGTACCGCATCATGAAACGACTGGTGTGCAAGAGACGAGAAGCCTCGAGCAACTTACCTTGCACCCGTAACGCGTTGGCCATGTGAGCGGTGGCGCGGGCATAGGACTCAATCACAATCGGCGAACTGGGAGCATGGGCGAGCAACACGGTGGCTAGCTCAGATAGCGCCAGTGCCGTGCGCGACGAACCCAACATGCTATCTCGACTCTCTTCGATCAACATTCGAGCCAACACTAGACCCTGATAGTCCTGGGGAGCCTTCTCCACCGTCGAGCGCCACTTGGACTCCGGTAAGGCGAGCAAGGCCGCCAGCTTCGGGCGAGCCGCTCGCCGCTCGGCGGCCACCTCGCGGGCCTTCACCTGGGCCCACTCCATCGCTTCCGAAACCGCCGTCATGTGAGCTAGAGCGTTGTCTTCTGGGTCATTCTCACAGCGAAAGGCCTCGAACTCCTCTTTGCAGGTAGGGCATAGCTCCATCAAGTGTTCGCAGGCGAGATTGGCCAGATCACTCTGGTCGCAACGCCCCTCAGTGATCGCTTGCCACAAACTGCGGCTGAGATGGACGTGACGCATTCCGCTCCTCCTAGTCAAGACTCAAAGCTCTTCTACGGATGAAGTGTCGCAGAGACGGAAATACGGGACAGAGAACCGCACCGTCATTCTTCCCCTACCCTGGCGGTGCGGTCCCAACCTAGTCCTTCGAGCTGCCGATCGGGCTGATACTGCTGCTGCCAAGCGTGGACGTACCAGGGGGAGAGACCTCTTCGTTCAACGCCGCCGATCCCTGCGTAAGAACGTTCCACACCAGTACCCAGACCTGCGCTGGCACGGTGAGCACGTTCGACGAAACTACGGACGAAGCCGCCGCCGGGACAGTGAAAGCAAAACTCAAGGCCAGGACAACAACGAGGGACAGCACGAAACGACGACGGTTATCGAAGGTCAGCATGGAAATCTCCTAGTAGGCGGTCGCCTCCCCTACAGACCGAATGCCAGCGTGGAACGACCGTGATTCACCTAGAAAGGTGCCTCTAAACACTCTGTGCGCGCCGAAATCAGCGAAAAACA
>QIHU01000129.1 GCA_003231035.1 Acidobacteriota bacterium | reverse complement strand
AAGCAAAGACTGACCCCGCACTAGCCACAGGTACGTTTCCGCGTAGAGAGCCCACCGACTCAGAGAAAGACCCACCCTCTAAGAATCCTCGTGCCACCGGTCAGGTCATACAAATCGACGAATTTCGACGCAAGTAGAGCCTCCCGCCGCGCACAAGAAAAGGGCCGACCCCTGGCGGGAGCCGGCCCTCTCACCCATCTTTGTTGAGCTTTTCTTCGCCTACTCTGCCTACTCTTCGGCGACCTTAGCCTCGAACTCGTGGTCGACGAACTCCAGAATCGCCATCTCGGCCCCATCACCCTTGCGCGGTCCCAGCTTTGCGATCCGCAGGTAACCACCGGGACGGTCGGCGAAACGTGGGCTAACTTCGTCGAACAACTTCTTGACCAAGGTGCGATCGGGGAGCCACTGACGGACCCAGCGGCGAGCTGGAACGGTGTCAATCCGACCTCGGGTGACAATCTTCTCCGCCACCGGACGCAGCTCCTTGGCCTTGTGCAACGTGGTGGTGATTCGCCCGTGCTGGACCAACGAGGCCACCATGTTGCGGAACATGGCGGTCCGGTGGGCCGAAGTGCGGCCTAGTTTGCGGAATCGTTTGTTGTGGCGCATGACTCTCTCTCCGTCGCCGCTACATCGCCACGCTCGGCGCCGCCGGCACGTCCATGCCGAAATGCAATCCGAGCTGACCCAGTAGATCCTGCAACTCCTCGAGCGACTTGCGACCAAAATTCTTGGTCTCGAGCATGTCCTTCTCGCTGCGTAGCACTAGATCTCTCAGGGTGTGGATGTTGGCGTTCTTCAAACAGTTGGCTGAACGAACCGAAAGATCGAGTTCATCGATTCGCCGAGCCAGCAGGGCATCGACTCCCGCCATCTCTTCGTTCTGCGTATCGGTGTGATCCTCGTGGATGCTCTCTTCCGCGTTGATGAAGATGGTCAGGTGGTCCTTGAGGAGCATGGCCGCCAAGGAAACAGCCTGTTCAGGCAACACCGTACCGTTGGTCCACACATCGAGAATCAGCTTCTCGTAGTCGGTGGCTCGCCCAAGGCGTGCCGCTTCGACCCGGTGGCTAACCCGGCGAACCGGACTGTGCGCGGAATCCAACGGGATCCAGCCGATGCCCATCGACTCATCAAAATTCCGATCGGCACTCACGTAGCCGCGGCCTTGCTGAATCTGAATCTGCATCTTCAAGCGACCGTCTTCGTTCAAGGTGGCGATGTGCACGTCGGGATCGATCACCTCGACCTGGGAGTCCATACTCATCTGGCTGGCGGTGACAGGTCCTGGGCCAGAGGCGTCGATCGACAACACTCTGGGCTCGTCCGTATTCATCCGAAACGGTACCTGCTTGAGGTTGAGAATGATATCCGTGACGTCCTCGACCACCCCAGAGATGGACGAGAACTCGTGCAGCACACCTTCGATATAGATCGCGGTGACCGCCGCTCCTTCGATCGAGGAAAGCAGGCAACGACGCATCGCGTTGCCGACCGTGGTGGCAAAGCCACGCTCGAACGGCTGGGCGAAAAACTTGCCGTACGTCGGATCGAGAGTGTCGGCTTCTACTTGCAAGCGCTTGGGGCGCTGAAAACCGATCCAATGCATGGGAAAACCTCCTTGAGGTTTGAAAAACTAGGTCCAGCAGCCGCGCCTAGCGGCTGTAGAGTTCAACGATGAGCTGTTCTTGAATGGGCAGCTTGATGTCTTCACGCGTCGGCTGACGGTGCATTTTTCCACTGTAGCTCTCAGCATCGAGTTCGAGCCAATCGGGCACTCCGCGACCTCGCGCGGTTTCAACACTGGCGCGAATGAACTCGTTCTTCCGGCTGCCATCCTTGATCTGAACAACTTGACTGACCCGGCACTGGAACGAAGGAATAGTCACCTTGCGGCCATCGACACGCACGTGACCATGACGCACTAACTGTCGCGCCTGTGCACGGGAAGAGGCAAACCCAAGGCTGTACACCACGTTGTCCAGCCGCTGCTCTAGGAGCACCAGTAGATTCTCGCCGGTAATACCCTTGCGCCGGTCGGCCTCCGCGAAGTACTTGCGGAACTGCTTTTCGAGAACTCCGTAGATGCGGCGAACCTTCTGCTTCTCGCGAAGCTGGAGGCCATACCCCATGGTACGGCGCCCGCGCCGCTGACCGTGTTGCCCTGGCGGATAACCACGGCGCTCGATCGCACACTTCTCCTTGAAGCAGCGATCACCCTTCAAAAACAACTTCATCCGCTCACGCCGGCAAAGGCGGCAAACGGGTCCTGTATATCGAGCCATTTTCCTTGTCCTCCAGCGCCGACGCTAGACGCGACGCCGCTTGCGCGGACGGCAGCCATTGTGCGGGATCGGGGTCACGTCCCGAATCGACTTCACTTCAATTCCAGCGGCTTGAATCGCTCGCACCGCCGACTCGCGGCCAGCGCCCGGTCCTTTGACCAAGACATCCACGGTGCGCACTCCCATTCCTTTGGCTGACTGGCCGGCGTTACCCGCCGCCACCTGTGCAGCAAAAGGAGTTCCTTTGCGCGAACCCTTGAATCCGATTCGTCCCGCTGACGACCAGGTCAACACTCCGCCCTCGGGGTCGGCGATGGTGATCAACGTATTGTTGAAGGTAGCCTTGATGTGTGCCACTCCATGTGGAACATCCCGCCGCTCCCTTCTCTTGCCGCCCTTGCGGTCTTTTGTGCTTTGGGCTTTGGCCATTTCCTCTCCCTAACCTCCAACTACCACCGCTACTTGCGGACTTGTTTCTTACCCGCGACTTGTGTGCGGCGGGGACCTTTGCGAGTGCGCGCGTTGGTGTGGGTACGCTGACCGCGTGCCGGCAGGCTCTTGCGATGCCGTACCCCACGGTAGCTACCGATCTCCATCAAACGCTTGATGTTCTGGCTGAGTTCCTTGCGAAGATCACCTTCCACGCGATATTCGCTCTGGATGATCTGCCGAATGCGCAGGGCCTCCTCTTCCGTCAGATCCTTCACCTTGGTGATGTCTTCCACCTTCGCCTTGGCGAGGATGTCAGCAGCACGGCTCCGGCCAATGCCGTAGATGTAGGTCAAACCAACCCAGACCTGTTTGTTTTGGGGCAGGTCAACCCCTGCGATTCGTGCCATCTTCTTTGCCTATCCTTGACGCTGCTTGTGTTTCGGATTCTCGCAGAGTACTCGGACCACGCCCTTGCGGCGTACCACCTTGCACTTCGCGCACATCCGCTTGACCGATGTACGAACTTTCATCCTTGAACCTCCAGCTACCGAGCCACCGCTACCTAGCGCTCCTCGTCTGCCCCGATGGCAGCTTCGAGCCGTGCTCGGATCTATTTGAGCCGATAGACGATGCGACCGCGCGTCAGATCATAGGGCGACAACTCAACGCGCACGCGATCACCCGGCAAGATCCGGATGAAGTGCTTACGCATCTTTCCTGAGATGTGCGCCAAGACCCGATGCTTGTTCTCAAGCTCTACCTTGAACATCGCGTTCGGCAGTGGCTCGACAACGATCGCCTCGACTTCAATGGCTTCTTCTTTCGCCAATCCAATTCCTCTTTCTTCTCAAATACCCGCTTCGAAAATCCGAAGACTTACAGCCCGAGCGTGCTGGCCCCGAGAACTCGGGGACCATCCTTGGTCACTGCCACCGAATACTCAAAGTGGGCCGACAGCGACCCATCTTCGGTGCGGGCGGTCCAACCGTCCGCATCAACTTTCACTCCACGACTTCCCGCATTGACCATGGGCTCGATCGCCAGGACCATTCCTGACTTGAGTCTCGGTCCTTTGCCCGCGGCCCCATAATTCGGCACTTGTGGATCTTCGTGCAACGAGGTGCCAATGCCATGACCGACGAACTCGCGTACCACCGAGAAGCCTTCTGCTTCCACATGCTCCTGCACGGCGTGACCGATATCCGACAGTCGGGCTCCGGGGCGGACCCGCTCGACCGCGAGTTCCAGCGCCTGGCGGGTGATCCGCATCAGCTGCTCCGCTTCCGGCTTGACCTCGCCTACGGCGAATGTCCGGGCCGAATCCCCATAGTACCCTTTATAGCGCACTCCGCAATCCACACCGACAATATCGCCCGATTCTAGCTGGTGCTTCCCAGGGATTCCGTGCACGATCACATCGTTGATCGAAGTGCACAGGGTAGCCGGAAAGCCTCGGTAGTTGAGGAATGCGGGCACCGCCCCCTGCTCTCGGATGTAGGACTCCGCCCATTCATCCAGCTCGTAAGTGGTGACACCGGGAGCGATGCGCTCATCGATGCCGTCGAGCACCGCGTGCACGATGGCATTGGCCTCGTGCATCAGTTCGATCTCACCCTCTGTCTTGAGTACAACACCCATGACTAGCTCTCCAACGCCTCGAGCAGGGAAGCAGTCACCGCCTCCATCGACTGGTCGCCGTTAACTCGGCGCAGCAAGTCCCGCTCGCCGTAGTAGCCGACCAAAGGCCTGGTCTCGGCCTCATAGACGCGTAGCCGGTGGCGAATTACCTCTTCGCTGTCGTCAGCACGCTGGCGACCCAGAGTCCGCTCTAGCAGGACCGCTTCGGGGACTTCAAAGAGGAGCACCGCATCGAGTTCCTGCTGGCGTTCTTCGAGCACCGTGCTCAAGGTCCCGGCCTGCGGCACGGTGCGGGGAAAGCCGTCGAGTAGAAAACCACCTTGCGCGTCATCGCGCCCCAGCCGATCACGAACCACATCCGCCATGGTGGCGTCGTCCACCAGCGCCCCAACGGCCATGATTCCACTCACTCGCTGGCCCAGCTCGCTCCCCTCGGCGACCGCGGCACGCAGCATATCTCCAGTGGAGATGGCGGGGACATCCAAGCGCTCGGAAAGCCGAGCAGCCTGCGTCCCCTTGCCGCATCCCGGCGGTCCGAGAAGGACCAGACAGGCGCTAGCGAGGGATTGATCAGCCACGTCGCCCACGAATCCGCCCTTTCTTCATGAAGCCATCGTAGTTGCGCATCACCAGCTGGCTTTCCACCTGCTGGATGAAGTCCATGGCGACGCCGATGATAATCAGCAGCGAGGTGCCACCAAAATAGAAGTTGATCCCCGCGCCGGTGGTGATCCAGCCGAGGCCGAGCGAATGAACCAGGCCATCGAGCTGCCGGCCGATGAACGGGATGTACTGCAATTTCACACCCGCGAGCAAGAAGTCAGGCAAGATCGAGACCGCGGCCAGATACAGCGCTCCGACCAGGGTAATCCGCGAAAGGATCCGGTCAATGTACTCCGCGGTCCGCTTTCCAGGCCGAATTCCGGGAATAAAGCCGCCATACTTGCGCATATTCTCGGCCAGATCCGCCGGGTTGAAGATGATCGACACGTAGAAGTAGCAAAAGAAGATGATCGCCGTGATGAACATCAAGTAGTAGAACGGCGCACCGTACGAGATGAACGGCATGTTTTGGACCTGCTCAGCGAGGAACCAATCATCCTGCCAGATCTGAGCGAGCGTAACCGGCAGCATCAGGATCGAGCTGGCGAAGATCACCGGAATCACGCCACCGGTGTTCACCCGAAGGGGAAGGTAGGTGGCTTGGCCACCGTAGACCTTGCGACCCACCACCCGCTTCGCGTACTGCACGGGTATCCGGCGCTGGCCCTTCTCCATGAAGACAACAAAGGCGGTCACCAGCAGCATCAAAGCCAGGATGAGAATCAAGACCAGGAGAGAGAGCTGACCATTCTGCAAAGACTGGAAGGTCTTGTAGGCGCCTGGGACCAACCCGACGATGATCCCGGCGAAGATGATCAGCGAGATTCCATTGCCGATTCCTCGTTCGGTGATCTGCTCTCCAAGCCACATGA
>QIHU01000601.1 GCA_003231035.1 Acidobacteriota bacterium | reverse complement strand
GCCGCGGGCAAGCCGAGCATCATCTCTCCCACCGAGCCCTCGATGAGGTACGGGCGGCCGCTGGCACGGGCGAAGCGGTCGGCGTCGCCGCTGCCCAGGCCACAGATGCCGAGGCCCAGCGCGGTGGCCACCAGGTAGGCGGTCTCGAAGACCACGCCGACGTTCTTTAGGATGCAGGAATAGGCGATCGCATCGTACTTCCACGCCATGCGCTCGAACCGGGCGGCGAGAATGAGCAAGAGCGGCGGTGGCGAGGGCTGCCCGGTGCATCGGCAACCATCGAAGAAGAGACCGGCGACCGCCGGAGTGTACTCGGCCACGCGCTCCAGGCAGTGTCTTTCGCCAAGGTAGCGGAAGAGGCCGGGGTCGAGTCCGCCGCCCTGTTTGCCGGTAGGACGGACGGCGACGTAGTGTTCCAGTTCGTGCAGCGCCCCGCCCGAGGGATAGGGGCGGCGCAGGAGTTCAAGATCGGTGCGCGGCTCGGCGTCGGGTGCGGGGACGGGATAGGTATGGACCCCGTCGATGCGCGCCGTGTGGTAGAGAAAACTGCTCAGGGTGGCGAGCGGGATCGGCTGGTCCGCATAGTGGCGCAGCGAGCGTCGAGCCGCCATGACCGCGCCCAAGCTCAGCCGTTCGAGGGCCGCCCGGTCGGGCTCGGCGAGGGCCACAAGCGGACCGCTGGCCGGGCGCAGAGCCGCCGGAGCGCGGCCTTGACCGACGAAGCGGAAAGTCGCTCCGTGCGCGCCGCCATGGCGGCCGAGCCGGCTGCGGGTGTGGAAGAGCAGGTCGTGAAAGGCCCAGCTCTCGCTACCGTCCGCACCGCCCTGCGCACCCTCGCCAGACGGCCCTTCCTCATCGCGACCGTGCGCCACCGACAAGGCCCCGATGTTGTGCAGCGCCACCAACGCGGGGGGCGGCAGGTCGCCGAGATCGGCGCCGGAGTCGGCAAACAGAGCAGCGAAGAGAGCGAGAGCGCCCTCATCTTCAAGACAGAGCCTGGCATGGCCGGAGGCGCATTCGATCACCATCCGCTCGCCCTCTCGCCGGATCCAGGCGAAGCGGGAGAGTCGCGGCCGTGGCGGCAGCTCCGGCCGCGGGTCGAAGCTGGCTTGCGGGGAGAGGGGTTCGAGGGTGACCGTGGCCGAGTCGCTCAACGGAAAGGTGCGCGAGAGAAGGCCCGCGCCATCGAGCTTGTCGAGCGCGGCGAGAACCCGAGTGGTATCGGACCAGTGGTTGCCAGCGGCCGCGGCGGTGAGTTCATCCCGCTTGCCTCCCCCGGCAGCGAGCCGGGCCAGCGCCCTTTCCAGCCCCGCGTTCGCCTCACCGAGATCGACCGGCAGCGGAGCGGTGAGCACGAACCTCTCGCCGAGATCGACTCTCGTGGTGTCGACGAGTTTCAAAATAGGTTGCATCTCAGTTTGCATATCCATGGCTCAGTTCCAGTCCTCAGATAAAGATCGAGATCGGGTTCAAGCCGCTTTCGGCCAGCGGCTCGTCGCGCCAGCCCATCGCCACCGGCACGTCGTAGAGCCTTCCGGGAGCAAAGCGAGCCCAGAAATGGCGCAAGCCAGGGACGATCACCTTGACCACCGAGAGATCGATGTCGGGACGCGTCTGGTCGAGCACCAATAGCTCCAGCCCTTGCGCCTCCACCTTCCCTTTGAGCAGCGCGATGTCGTCCCGAATATCGTCGTGGGCCTGCCAGGCCAGGGTACGCAGATCGGTGTGAGGCGCCTGCGTGGGTGCCAGGTAGGGTTGGTTATCGAGAGTGGCGGTACGCCACCAGTGGATGCACTCCTCGTCGTCGTAAGCGTACTCCCCCGGCTCACCTCCGTTGCTCACCGCCGGCATCATTTGGTTGAGCTCGGTCAGCGCCCGCAGCAGAGCTACCCGCGGATCGTGATGCGCGGCGGGAGCGAAGACGATGTCCCGCGGTGACCGGTCGACCCGACGGCTCAGGGCCACGAAGACTGGAACACCCAGATCGCCGCGCAGATCGAGGACCCAAAGGTGGCGCCCGGTCTCGGCGTGACGGCGGCGCAGTCGGTGCACGTACGGATGGTCCGCCGAATCGAGATCGACCTCGGGCATGGCGATTCGGTTGTACCACCAGGATGCCACCGCGTCGCGCTCCACCAGTTCGAGCAACCCCTGGAGGATCGCCTCCTCCCGGGTGTTGCCGGCGGCGCAGCCGTTGGAATCGGGTAGACAGGTCGGTGGATCGTTCTCTGGATAGGAGTAGTAGAGCAACGGGGTTGGCAGGTAGCGGTGTTCCTCGTGGGTCAGCGACCAGACCGGTGACCAGTCGATCTTCGCCTCCTCGTCGAAGGGTTGAGGAATCCGGTTGAAGAAGCTGCCACGGGCATTGATCGCCTGTCGATCGCGATACTGCTCGGCGCTGAACAACATGCAGGCGCGCGGGTCGATCCCCTCCCTTCCGAGTTCGGTCAACGAAGCCTCGCGCACCGGCTCCGTGCCCCGGAAGACTCCCGAGTAACGCTCGATGGCCTCGCAGACGGCGCTAACCCGGGCCTGCTCTTCGCTCACTCCTTTGCCGCAGCTGCGGCTACGTAAGTTGCGCCGCAATTGGTGGTACGAACCCTGCTGAAGAGCCATGTTCTGCCCGGAAACGAAGACATGCTGGAGATCGTCCTCCTTGGGCGTAATCCGTTCGAGGGTGTGAACTACTCCAGTGATCGGGCTCACGTGATGTTCGAGGCGGCGCAAGGTGGCCGCGGGCGAGGCGGCTCGATGTCCGCCGTCGTGGGTGTGAACTTTGGAGCAGCTCTCCAGACGAATCGGCCGCGGCTGGCGCAGCATGTCGGGGTCGCCGCAGGCGGCGCATTGGGGGCGCCGGGTCAGCTGGTGACGGCGCTGCTCCCAGTCGAGGGTCGACACCGAGAGGATCTCGCCTTCGAGACCGGTTCGTCCGGTGACCAACCAGCGGCTGATCTCGGTAGCGATCATTCCGGCGGCGAGGCGATCGACACTGGGCAGGGTCGCGGGGCATGACGAGGAGCGCTCTTGTTGGGTATGGGCCAGGTAGTCTTCGATCGACCGGTTGGCCGCCAGCCGTTGGCGCAAGCAGCGCCAGCAGCCGGTCTCTCCAGGTACGAAGACCGGACCGAGAAGAAGGTCCAGCCCCACCGGCCGGCAAAGCATCCACTTCTCGCCGGAATCGAGCGCCGCCCGGTTGACCTCTTCGAGGCCCGGATGGAGGTAGTCGTTGCAGAGAACGATTCGGGTTCCACCCTCGCTGAGGGCGAACCCCATCTCTTCGAGCGCGGCGCGCAGCGCAGCGCCCTCGCAGCTCCCGAGAGTAGTGACCGAAACGTGAAGATCGGCGAGGCGGGAAGCCGCCTCGCCGGGTGCAAGGCCGAGAGACGACCAGTAGGCCGCACTGCCCTCATCCAGAGCGGGGTACGCGTCACACGTATAACCTCGCGACTCGAAGTGGGCCAGCACATACCGTACCTGGCCTTCGCTGACGCCGTTGGCGGCGGCGATGATGTCCTCGACAGTGCGGTTACCGTCGAGAAGCTCCGCGACGCAGACAACACTGCGTCCCCGAAGTAAGAAGGCGCCTTGTTCGGACAGCAGATAGAGCTGGTCCGGGCGAACGATCGCCGGCGTCAAATGGGGGCGAAACCGCGGAGTCTCCATGGTAGGGCTTACGTCCTTAGGAAGTTACGAACAGGAGTTGGTGGAAGCCGACGACACGCAGGAAGCGCAGGACGGCACGGTGAAGCAAGTACTCGCCGTGGATTGGCACGAGGCCGACTCCGTGGCCGCGAGCGACTCGTCTTGGACTACCTCTTCGACCGTCGGCAAGAGCAGGTAAACATCACTCGCCGAGCTGGTCGGCATCTTGCCCGTGCCATCGCCTTCGATCACATGAACGTTGACGTTGTTTGGAACCTCTAGGCCCACCTCGGCGAGGACCTTGCCTGGAGCCGCGAGGTAAGCCTTGCGAAACTCAGAATCGGCCTGCGCCCTCGCGGTCACTTCGCCGACGATCTGTGATACCTCGGCTGCTGATTGGGACATACTCAATCTCCTTTTCAGGGTTGTGGATCGCGAGGCCGCTGGGGGCCGTGGACACTCCACAGGCCGGCGAGCCTCGCGCGAATCAAACTTTTAGCTGCGCAACCTCGCCTCCCCTTCTTCGTCCCCACCTTCGGCCACGACGATCTCGATTCTCGCTTCCAGTTCCAAGACACCCGCGACACGGTGGACTTCGAGGAGTCGCTGGGCCGAGGACCGAGTCGCAGCGGCCTCCCTCTCATCGACGCGCGCGATTCGTGCCACCAATTGCGGCGTGTGACGGAAGATCGACTCCACCAGGTCGGCGGAGGATCCCGCCCACCGAACGACGATCCGCGCGGTTCGTCGTTCGGTGACCTGCAAATGAGGAGCGACGATGGCGGCCAGGCTCGGACCCGACTCCGCCGAAACGCCGAGCTGTTTCCAAGTCGCCTCATGCAGTGCCGTACCGTCGGTGCGGCCCCAGTCGAGAGCCACGAAACGCCCGGACGGCTCGCGGTCGGCGCGCCGCCGCAACAAGCGGGCGACCTCAGCTAGGACGAGCCCGGGGCGCTCGAAGTGATGCACACCCCACTGGCAAGTCACCACATCGGCGCAGCCGGTGGGCAGCGGTATATCTTCCGCCGAGCCGTGGACGGTGCGAATCTCTAGCCCTAGCGACCGGGCCCGCGATCGAGCCACCTGGAGCGCCGCGTCATCGGAATCGAGCAGGGTCGTTTGAGCACCGGCGAGGGCAAGAGCGAGCCCCGGCTCTCCACCGCCTGAGGCAATATCGACGACCCTCTCACCGCCCTGGAGCCTGGCGCCGCGCACCACTTCGGCGCTCGCCTCCTCAGCCCAGCGTGCACCAGGGGAGTTGCTGGAGACCCGCAAGGCGTGGAGCTGTGCACCCCGCGCCAGAGAAAGCCAAGAGGCTTCTCTGAACCTGTTGTCCGGCGCACTTCTCCCTACCGATCTCGCGATATTCAAATTCCACACTCCCACTGAAGTCTCTCTACCTTTCTGTGTCCTCTGAAGGATTCCGTTACAGCTCTGGCCCGCCTTCTCCCCAGAAGATGATTGACGCGGCGCTCTCCACGGCAACCGAACTTGGCTAATCCAAGGAAATAGCGGAGAATGTCGGTCATGAAGAGAGAGGTAGGTCATGCGTGAGATCTTGGCGCAAGTAGAGGCATGGCGCGCCGCCGGCACGCCGGTGGCGATCGCCACGGTGGTCAAGGTGTGGGGCTCGGCTCCGCGACCGCTGGGCGCCAAGATGGCGATCTCCGGCGACGGCGCCCTGG
>QIHU01000204.1 GCA_003231035.1 Acidobacteriota bacterium | reverse complement strand
GTCTTGCCGAGTAGCTCCCGCCCCGCTCCGGCCTTCTTCGTTTAGCCGCTCTGCCGGTCGGTGGCGCTGCTACTGGCCATCGCCGGCATTGTGCCTCCGGCCGAAGTGTCCCGGCCACGGTGTCCACAGAGGTTCGGCGCCAGATTGGATGGTCAAATCGCTGAGAATCGCCACTCCCGGCTCCTGATTTCAGGGGTCAGCCGCTATTTCTCGCCTCCTTCCTCGATCTTCACCGTGGAAGGCATCGCCGCCTACCTCCGGCGAGCCCGGCACGATCCGAGCTTTTGCTATGAGACACCGTCTTGAGCGGGGCTAGAGGTCCGGTCGGACCTCTAGTGCTGCTGGGGAGGGCTTGGTGCCAGTTCTTGCTCCGCGATCTTCTCGGCCGTGTGGACCGCCGAGAGAATGACCGGGGTTACGCCGCCGCCGGGGCGGGTCCAATGGCCGACTAGGTAGAGGCCCTCCACTGGGCCTTCGGAGCTGGGTCTGGCGCTGCCCAACTGGTCGGGCGACATCTCCCAACCGAGCATGGCGCCCCGCTGATTCAGGGTGAACCGCCAGGAGGTTTGGGCCGAGGCGGCGAGCTGGACCTCGATCCTGTCGGATATCTCCGGTATGACTTTCTTCAAGTGGGCCACCAGCTCGTGCTGTGTGCGAGCTTTGTGGTGGGACCAAGTCTTGGGTGGCGTCGTAGTTCAGGTCTTGGACCTTTTGCAGGATTACGATCTGCTTGCCGGGCGGAGCGAGTTGGGGATCGTACAGAGTGGGGACGAAGATCTTGCAGCGTAGTGCACCGCTGCCCACCTGCTCGGGGTCCCAGGAATCCCAGTAGTACCCCTGGGCTTGTTCTAGTACTTCGGTGGAGAGTCCGCGCACTCCCAAATGGACCAAGAAGCACGGATATGAGGGGCGCAGTTGGCGTAGCTTTTGGCGATAGCCGGAGGCCACCGCACCGGCGGGGAGCCGTTCCTCCACGGTCTGGCGCAGGTCGGCGTTGGAGACCACCACGCCCGCCTGGATGGTGCGGGTTCCCTTGCGCTTGCCGCGGGTCGTCGTCACGCGAACGCCGCTGGCCCGGCCGTCGCGTAGCAGGATCTCTTCGACCATGGTGCTCATCAGGATGTGACCTCCCCGTTCTTCGAAGCGTAGCGCCAGATCATCCACAAAGGCTTGCGACCCCCCTTTGGGGTAGAAGTTGCCGAGAAAGTAGGAGAGGCGGAGCATGGAGTCGAAAACGAAGGATGTTCGTCCCGGCGGTGAGCCCCAGTGGGGGCAATCGGCGGCGAGGAGTAGACGCAGTTTGGGGTCGTCGATGAAATGCTCGAGAGCCTGAAGAAGGGTCCAGCTCTCCCACTCTCCGAGGCGGGAGGGATGGCGACCGCGGAAGTAGCAGAGCATGCCCAGCCAGTAGGTCTTCCGCACGGCGGCGAAGAACCGTTCGAGCGCTTGGCGCTGGTGGGGAAAGGCGGTGTCCAGTTGGCTTCGGTAGCTTTCGAGGTCGGCGGGAACCAGGAAGCGAGATCCGTCGGGGAAATGAAAGGTGTCGACCGGGTCCATCTTGATCCACCGGGTTTGGACGCCGAGATCTTGCAGGATCTTTCCGGTGAGGGTCCGCGTGTTGCCCAGGAGTGGATAAAAATGGGTGGCGGCGTCGTAGCGCGGGTCCGGCGGTTGGTCGCGCAGGCCGCGGAAGGGGCGTTTCATTCTTCGTCGGACTCTAGCGCTGGGCGATTGCGGCCCAGAGACTCGTGCGCGGCGACGAATTGACCGCTGGCGATAGCGGCTCCCATGGAGAGTTCACCGGCGAGGAGGGCGGCGGCGATAATCTCCGCCAACTTGGGCGCGCTGCCGGCCTCGCCACAGCCGAGCATGCGCAGGCATTCCTGCCCAGTCCCTAGTTGTGTGCCGCCGCCGACGGTGGCCACGGTCAGGGATGGGAGGGTGACGCTGGCGTACAGATCGCCGCCCGAGGTGAGTTCGAAGTGGGTGATGCCCACGGCGGCGTTGGCGACGTTGGCGACATCTTGGGCGCAGGCGATGAAGAGGGCGGTCAAGCCGTTGGCGAAGTGTCCGTTGTAGCCCAAGGAGCCGGCGGTGAGGTGGCCGAGGACGGTCTGCGTCCACATGTCCACCATCGCTTCAGGAGTCGTTCGCAAGACCCGCTCGACCACCGTGCGTGACAACTTGGCCCCGGCCACCACCTTCTTGCCCTTGCCGCCTCGCAGCAGCGAGCCACTGGCCCGTTTCTCGGAGTTGTAGCCGCTGAAGATCAAGTGCTGCTCGCCGCCTATTTGATCGAGGATGAAGCGGCAGGCGGCGTCCGCCGCCTTGACGATCATGTTCATTCCCTGGGCGTCACCGGTGAAGAAGGAGAAATCGACGATCACCCTTCGACCCACCGGTAGGCACTCGACAGCGAGTAGTTTGCCATGGCGGGTGGTCGCCTCGGCGGCGGCGCGGATTTCGGGGAACCGGTCGTCGACACGGCGGGAGAAAAGCAGGGCCTCGGCGACGCCGGTACAGGTGAAGATCGGCGAGACGCGGTTGGAGTCCGCGTAGATCCGTGCCTCAGCGCCGCCCGCCCGGGTCAGAGCCACCATGCCCCGTTCGTAGGAACGAACCAAGGCCCCTTCCGTGGTTGCCAGGGGGAGGTAGAAGATGCCGTCCGCGTGCTCGCCGCGCACCCGTAACGGACCGGCGATGCCGAGCGGAACCTGGGCCACTCCAACCAAGTTCTCAATGTTTCCTCGCATGTCGTCGCTGGCTACTGAGAAAGCGCCGATGTGTGGGAGGGAGGCGCCGCTTTGCTCTTCGACCCAAGTGCGTCGCTGAGCGACCTGCTCGCGGCGATAGCCCTGGTTCTTGAGGCGAGGCACCAGGCGGACACGATCGTCTTTGAACTCAGCCATTCTTCCTCGGTTTAGATTTCGCGGTGCCGTGCTAGCTAGCACGTACAACAAGCAAGCAGGGTAGACGGTACTATCCCATGGGTCGAGACAGGGAAGGGTTGTTAACTTCTGTGTTTCTAACGAGTTATGTCAAGGTCGCGAGCGAAAGGCCACCAGCACATCGTTGTCCAGCATGATGGTGATCCTGCTCTTTCCCTTCGCCTCCGCTTGAAGCTGGGCCAGATGTGGCACATCCCTCGCTCTTCTTGCCTTGGAGAAGTCGTATTCGTCACGCATAGTTGTCGCCCTCCTTGCGGATCGCTTTCCGGCCGGTGCCAACAAGTAGCACCTCGGCGAGCGCCTCACTACCAGGCCTACTCCTGACGCACGCCCCGCAACACATCGCGCTGCTCGTTGTATTGAGAGCGCACCTCGGCGAACTGCTGGTGGGTGAAGTTGAGTTCGCTGGCGATCTGTTTGACGGCGGCCTCCTCAGCGCTGGAGATCGAATCGTCGGCGGCCGAGACGGCGAACAGGCAGTGGAGCAGTTCGTGGCACTGTTCTCGACTGGCCAGCTCTTTGAACTCGCGGGTGACCAGGAAATTCTCGGTGCCGCCGAAGAGCTTGCTCTGCGTCTTGGCGATCTGCACCGCCAAGATCGACTGATCCTTGGGCAGGTGGCCGAGGTCGACGAGGATCCTCTCCATGGCCAGTGTTTCTTCCTCGCTGATGTCCAAGTCGGCGTGGGCGACCCGGCTCAGGATGTAGGCGAACGAGGCGATGTAGCGCGCTCGCTCGGGCTCTAGCGCGTCGAGTTTTTGGACGATGCGGCGAACCGTCTCGGTCGAGCCGTCGTCAGTGCTTTGCGAAGCGGAGGAGCGAGCGAAGCCGAGTAGATCGAGAATGGACATGAACCGAAGGTAACACGCGACTAGCGGTAGATGTCCTTGCGGTGTCCAAGCCGTACCACCAGGATCACGAGCTCTTCGTCGATCACCTCGTAGACAATCCGGTAGTTACCTACGCGAAGGCGACGTAGTCCCGAGAACTCGCCCTTGAGTACGCCGCCCGCGTGAGGACTCTCGCGAAGCTGATCGATCGCCGCGATGAGGCGCAACCGGTCCGTCTTCTGAACTCGTCTTAACGCCTTTCTCGCACTCGCCTTAACTCGCAGCGAGTAGCTCAGCTTTGACCTCTTCCCAGTCCAACAGTGGATCGGCCGGATCCTGTAGCCTTTCCAGGCCAAGATGGAGGTCTTCGAGATCTTCCAGGTAATACTCGACAGCCTGCCGGATCAAGTCGGCACGAGTTCTATTCAATCGTCTCGCGGCACGGTCGATCGAGTGGACAAGGTCATCGGGCAATCGCGCGCTGACTTGGGTCATAGTCGTCCTCCTGATATGAGTTGACCGTCAATAACAGTCACTGACAGTCGCTGACATCTACTATATACCGTGAATCCCTGGAGAAGAGGCAACCTCGTTTTCGCCCCTTGTCGCGTTACCATGGCCTCCACCAATCACCAGGCTGCGAGCCAGGAGCTTTGATGCCAGAGACCAAGACTGAGAAGAAGCCGGAGCAGGACCCAGCGCAGGGCGAGAAGCCCAAGAAGAAGATCGATCGAAGCGCCGTCTGGGCCGAGGCTCGGGCGTTGATCTGGCAGCGCCGGGGGCGGATCGGTCTGGGGTTGGTTTTTATATTTATCGGAAGGCTCGCCGGTTTGGTGCTGCCCGCTTCGGCCAAGTTCCTGATCGACGATGTGGTCGGCCAGGGGCAGGCCGATCTGCTGATGCCGTTGGCTGGCGCGGTCGGTATCGCGACGCTGATACAAGCGTTTTCTTCCTTTGCTTTGACCATGCTGCTGGGGATCGCCGCTCAGCGCTCGATCACCGACCTGCGCAAACAGGTACAGCAGCACATCACCCGCCTGCCGGTGAGCTACTTCGACTCGGTCAAGAGCGGCGAGCTGATCTCGCGGGTGATGACCGATGCCGAAGGGGTGCGCAATCTGGTGGGTAGCGGTTTGGTGCAATTGATCGGCGGCTTGTTTACCGCCAGCCTGGCCATGGCCGCCTTGCTCTACCTGAACTGGCGATTGACCCTAGCCGTGTTGGCGGTGATGTTGCTGTTCATGGGCGGCATGGCCGTCTTCTTCAAGCGGCTGCGGCCCATCTTTCGCGAGCGCGGCAAGATCAACGCCGAGGTCACTGGGCGACTGGGGGAGACCCTGGGCGGAGTGCGTTTGATCAAGGCCTACACGGCGGAGAAGCGCGAGGATCTGGTCTTTGCTCGCGGTGCCCACAAGCTGTTGCGCAATGTGGTCTCGTCGATGACCGGAGTCGCCACCGTCACCGCCTTCTCCTCTCCGGGGTGGTGGTGGGGGCGCTCGGCCTCTTGATGATCGTCGTCGGCGGCAAGGCGGTGCTCGCCGGGACGATGACCTTGGGCGACTTCACCGCCTACACTTTCTTCACCTTAATGGTCGCCGGGCCGCTGGTGCAGATCGCCTCGATCGGCACCCAACTCTCGGAAGCCTTCGCCGGCTTGGACCGCTTGCGCGAGATCCGCAGCCTCGCCACCGAGGAGGAGAGGGACGCCGACCGGCGAGCCGTGGATACCGTCGAGGGCGCCATCGCCTTCACGGGGGTCCACTTCGAGTACGAAGAGGGAGTTCCCGTCTTGCGCGATGTGT
>QIHU01000745.1 GCA_003231035.1 Acidobacteriota bacterium | reverse complement strand
GCGCGGCGCAACTCCCAAGTCAACTCCAAGTAGTCGCTGGTGAGATCCCGATCCATGCGGGTCACCAAGACCTGGGCGGTGGACTTTCGATCGTCGACCTTGCCCAGGTGGGTCAAGGCCGCGAGCAGCCGGTCCACTCCCATCGAGGCACCGACCGCCGGCACCGCCTGGCCGGTGAACCGCTTCACTA
The DNA here is from genome assembly GCA_003231035.1 of Acidobacteriota bacterium. Lineage (GTDB taxonomy): Bacteria > Acidobacteriota > Thermoanaerobaculia > Multivoradales > SZUA-115 > SZUA-115. The sequence continues at coordinate 5,163 of QIHU01000745.1, read as the reverse complement.
GACCGTCGTAACGCCCGCCGCCGAAGACGGAACCGAACTGCGGCGCATCGAGCACCACCGCCTCAAAAACCGGACCGGTGTAGTAAGCCAGCCCACGGGCGATCGAAAGGTCGAGAGCGACCTGGTCGTCGCCGTAGCCCAAGGCGGCCAGATGGCCACTGATGCGCGCCACCGAGTCGATCTCCTCGCTCGCCGAGGGCAGCCCCTTGAAGAGCTCGCGCAAGGCGGCGACCACCTCGTCGCGCGAGTCGTGGCGAATGGCCAGGAAGGCTTCGATCCGATCCACCTGGCCATCGGCCAGCCCTAGCCCCTCGATGGTGTCGCCGGACTGGTCCCGGTAGCCGGTGGTCAGTTCACGGCGCACCTTCTCGGCGCCGATCTTGTCCAGCTTGTCGAGAACGCGAAAGACATCCGGGGCTCGATCAGCCTCGATAGCGGCATATTCGAGCAGCAGGTTGAGCAAGGCGCGGCTCGAAAAACGTACCCGATAGCGCTCCACGCCCAGCGCCCGCAGCGAGTCGCACATGCCAGCGAGGATCTCGGTATCGGCAACTTCGGGAGCGACCCCCACCGAATCGAGGTCGAACTGGGTGAACTCGCGATAGCGCCCCTTGTCCGGCTTGTCGCCACGCCACACGCTAGCCACTTGATAGCGCCTGAAGGGGCGCGGCAGATCCTGCTGATATTGCGCAAAGACCCGGGCCAGCGGCACGGTCAAATCGAAGCGCAGTCCCAGCTCTTCCTCCTCCTTGTTGATCACCCGAAAGAGCGAGCCTTGCGCCTCTTCTCCCGCCGAGCCCTGGAGCACATCGAGAAACTCGATCGCCGGAGTGGCTAGCGGCGCGAAACCGTAGAGCTCATAGACGCCGCGAACCGTATCGATCATCGACTGGCGTGCCAGCATTTGAGCCGGCAGCAGGTCGCGTAGACCACGAGAAAGGCGAGCCTTAACTTTTTTTGCCATGGGAGTGCAGCGAAAAGGTCCATGCCTCAACGCCGAGGGCGTGGTGCTCAATCAGCGAGAAAGGCAAAATGGTACCGGGAAAGGGAATCGAACCCATGACCTCCTGAGCCACAGTCAGGCGCTCTAACCAACTGAGCTACCCCGGCACTGAGTGGGGTAGTCTACCGCGCCACCCCACACCGCGCAACCAAAGCGTAAGGCCTTTGTATTCATCGACTTACGCCTACATCAAGCACTCGCACACGAGCCTTCGAACAGCCCCCGGGGCCACCCCGCGGCGGCGCCTGCGAACGGTTCGAGGCACCGATGGATCCACCATTCACGCTCGATTAACCCACGGGTGGTACCGTTTCGACCCGAGTTGATCTAACCCCACCCGGAGAGTTCCCTTGCCATGATCAAGATGAGTGCTGAACACACCCCGAGGACGATCTCATCCTTCCCCCTCAGGATCGCGACCGATTCCCATCGGGCCGACCCCGAAATCTCAGTGGTAATACCCGTCTTCAACGAGGTCGAAAATCTCCCGAGGCTCGCCGCCGAGCTGCGGATCGCGCTAGGCGAGACCTTGCGCTCGTACGAGATTCTGCTCGTCGACGACAGGTCGACCGACGGCAGCTATCGTGCTATCCAAGCCATCGTCGAAGGGAACTCCCACTTCCGTCTGTTGCGACTGGCTCGACATCGCGGCCAGTCCACCGCCTTGGCGGCCGGTTTCCACAACGCGCGTGGTGAAATTGTCGTCACCCTGGACTCCGACCTTCAAAACGACCCCGCCGACATTCCCCGACTCTTGGCTGCTCTAGAAGGCTGTGACTTGGTCTCGGGGGTCCGAGCACAACGGAGCGATAGCTGGCTGCGCCGGGTGAGTTCTCGCCTTGCCAACCGGGTGCGCGGTCGACTCCTTGCCGATGGCGTCACCGATGTCGGCTGCTCACTCAAGGCATACCGGGCCGAAGTCCTACGCCACCTACCCTCCTTCGATGGCATGCACCGCTTCCTCCCCGCTCTGGTGCAGATCGAAGGAGCGCGGGTTCGCGAGATCGAAGTCCGTCATCGGCCCCGTCGCTACGGTGAAGCCAAGTACAACATCCGCAACCGGCTGTGGCGCGGCCTCGCAGACTTGATGGCGGTTCGCTGGATGCAGAAAAAGTGGATTGACCATCACCAGTTGCAGACTGAGGTCACGGAATGGAAACAGCAACCCTCTGGATAGCCGTCGGCCTCGTCGGCCAGGCCCTCTTTACCTCCCGTTTTCTCGTCCAGTGGCTCGCCTCCGAGCGCGAGAAACGCAGCGTCGTTCCTCCCGCCTTCTGGTTGCTGAGCCTCGCGGGCGGTGCGGTCCTCCTCGCGTACGCGATCTGGCGGCAGGACCCTGTGTTCATCCTCGGTCAATCGACCGGCGTTTTCATCTACGCTCGCAATCTCTGGTTCATCCGCGCCCAGCACAACCCCGAAAGTAATTCTTGATCGCAAGCTCGAACCGCCAACGGTGGACCGGGTTCCTCCTCGCTAGCCTCAGCGCACTCCTTTTTCTTCCCGGGCTGGGTAACCATTCCCTGTGGAATCCCGATGAACCGCGCTACGCCGAGGTGGCGCGCGAAATGCTGTTGACCGGCGACTGGATCGTCCCCCACCTCAACGGACGGCTCTATGCACAGAAGCCGCCGTTGCACTTCTGGCTCATCGCCGCGGTGGGCAAGCTGCACGGTGGGGTCGACGAGGTCGCCGCACGCCTCCCCACGGCCTTGGCGGCGATCGGTACCGTCCTCCTGATCTTCGCTTTGGGCCGCCGACTTTTTTCAACTCGCGCCGCCTGGTACTCGGCCGCCGCCTTCGCCACCGGCCTCAAGATTCTGCGCCAGGGCCGTTTCGCGCAGATCGACATGCTCCTGGTCTTCCTGGTAACTCTCGCTATCTGGTGCTGGGTGCGCGCCGAGCAACTGCACGAGAGTGGGGATTCTCGCCCCCACCACCTGTGGTTCTTCGTCGTCGCTGGCTTGGCGACCCTCGCCAAGGGACCGGTCGGTCTGCTGCCGCCCTTGCTCTCGATTCTCGCCTTCGCCGCCCTGAGCCGCGACCGATCGCTGGTGCGCCGGTTACGACTGGGGCGCGGTTTGCTGATCTGGCTGGCGGTGGTCGCCCTCTGGTTGCTGCCCGCTACCTTGTCGGCGGGTAGCGAGTACTTCCAGCAGATGGTGATCAAACAGAACTTGACGCGCTACGCCAACCCGTGGCATCACCACCGACCCTGGTACTACTACCTCACCGTCATTCCCGCCGACTTCTTCCCCTGGTCGTTGCTCTTGCCCGGCGCTCTGCTCGCCGCGCGCCGCGAACTTCGAGGACCTCGCCGACGCTGGTGGCTCTTCACCTTGGCGTGGATCGGGGTGACCCTCGTTTTCTTCAGCCTGTCGCCGGCCAAGAGGACCGTCTACGTGCTCACCATGTATCCGGCCATGGCACTGGCGGTCGGTATCGGTCTCGATTGCTGGATCGAGGGCTGGCCTCGCTACCGCCGCTGGCTGCTGGTCCCGTTAGCTTCCATCGCCCTGCTGGCGACCGTGGGCTGCATCGCGCTGCCCAAACTGGCGGCTCACCAGGAAGCCACCGCGCTTCTTGCGGCGAGGACCGTCCCCCTGGCGATGGCGATTGTTGCCACCATCGGCTTAGGAGCCTCCCTCGGTTTTCTCCTCGGCCTGCGCGGACGGCCAGCCCAGACACCCGTGGCACTGGCAACGGCCATGGCGGCCGCGGGGCTCGCCATCGCCCTGCTGCTGCAACCTCTCTTCGATCCGGTCAAGTCGGCACAGCCGATGGCGGCGCAGTTGCTCCAACGCATGGGGCCCGGCGAGCGCTACGCCCTCTACCCACGGCTCGACGCCCCTTTCGTTTTCTATACCCAGCGCTATGCCGTGGAACTCCATGGCGAGGAAGAGTTGCGTCGCTTCGCTTCCGACCCGCAACGAATCTGGTTGCTGATCGAGCGGGATAGTTTAGCCTCACTAACCCGCCCTCTGGGACTGGTCGAAGTGGCTCGCGAACTCGACCCCAAGCAAGGCTATCTCCTGCTCACCCAGCCATCGCCTCCACCTTGAGCTATTCCACCGCCAATCCCAACGCCTTGCGCACCACGGGTTCGATCCCGGTCACGCCGGACTCGATCCCGTATTGCAGGGCCTCCTCGGCGCTCTTGCCGTCGACATGAAAAGCCTTGAGCGCCAGCAAGGCACCCACTCGGTTACCACTGCCGCAGTGCAAAAGGATCGGCTGCTCTGCCTCCTCTAGAGCAGCCGCGAGCGCCCGTGCGTTCTCTTCCGAGATGGCATCGGCGCCGGCGATCGGTAGTGCCACGTAGTGCATACCGGCGGCGGTCACCTCCGGCTCACGAGTGCCAGACTCCCCAGGGGCACGCAGGTTGATCACCGTCTTGAAGCCGGCGCGACCCGCCGCCTCGAGCTGCTCGAGCGAGGGTTGCCCTCCAGAGAGCACGCCCGGAGCGGGACGTTTGGCATTGGGCAGCAGGTCGTCCCAGTTCACCTCAGACTGCCCCTCCTCGACGATGGCCGGCGGGTCGACAGCGGAAGAATCGTGCGCGGTACCGGTCACTCCACAACCGATACAGAAGGGGAGAATCAGCAGTAGACGAGTCATCAGACCTCCAAGGTGCCCATGGTTTAGGCGAGATGGCGAGCAGGCCGCTAGTATGGCCGTTGCAACGGAGAAACGCCACAACGGCCGCGACGAGGATGCGACCCACACAATCGATCGTGCCCATACTAGTCTCATGGTCGGGTCCTTTCCCGCAATCCACCGAATTTGAGAAACACTAGCTCCATGCCTGGATGAGCAACGCGATCCTAACCGCCGAGTTCCCACCAGGCTTCTGAATTCTCCTCTACCTCCTTTCATGAATGCACTCCCTCTGCTGACCCGAATCGCTGCGCTACTGGTCCACCGCACTCCCGCCATCGGCTGGCTTCGCACCTATCCTCGCACGCACCTGCCGAGCGATCTCATCGACGGTAGCGCGCTCGAAACCGCTCGAGAACATGATCGTCGAGCTGCGCGCCGCCGGGGTCACCCAAACTAGCCCAAGCTGACGGAGCGACGGCGCATATGGATCGAGCTCGCCAAGTTTGCAACACCTAGGGCTACAGGTAGACTAGTATAGACATGGCCACTACTCCACAACGGAT
>QIHU01000805.1 GCA_003231035.1 Acidobacteriota bacterium | reverse complement strand
GGTACCGACAGCGGAGTTGACATCGCTTCGATCTCTTGCCTTGCCTCCACCCCGCCTGGACCCACCAGTTCAAGGAGGCCGCGCTCTTCGCTCGCCGTCCACCGGCCTTGAATCAGTAACGGTTCTCCAAGGGTTAGAGAGCGGCGCCAAGAGATTCTCTCGATGCCGGGCGATGGCGGCGGAGGGGGCGCGACCTCTAGGCGTGCCACAAGGGCAGCGAGTTGCCATGGCTCAAGACCGTGACCCACCACGCGCAGGCGGTGCAGGTCGGTGAAGTGGCGAGTCAGGAAAGCGGTGTCGGGAATGGCTTGGGCGCGACTCGGCCCCGGGGCTGGCGAGCGCGACGAATTGGCCAGAGAAAATTCCAACGCCGTTTGAAGCTGTACGCCTTCGGCAGTCGGTGCGTGTCGAGTCGAACCCGAGGTGTAGAGCACTCCGGCCCGCGAATCGATCTGCCGCCAACGAGCGGGCCGCAGGCCGAGAGCGAGCAAGGCGACGACGCAGGCGACGGTGGCGGTACAGCGCACGGCGCGGCGACGAGAGGAATGGTGACGATTGCGGCGCAGCTCCAGGGTGAGCAGGAGTGCGGCTAGAAGCAATCCGGCAAGGACGAGCCCTGGCGCCTGACCGGGTGCGGCCACCGTCCAGTCCGTCATCGCCAAGAGATCGGTGCCGTTCATCCTCCCTCCGACAGCCGATCCCGGTACTTTGACCACATTTCCCCGGCGCCCGAGGGGAGGCGGCGTAGCGGGCGGGACTTGGGCTCCGCGACGAGACGCCAGAGAGCCTCTTCCACCTTGGTCACGGGGAGTGGCGGGTCGCTCGCGTCGTGGGTGCTGCCGAGTAGCGCTTGGCTGAGGTGGCGCAGATCATCGAGTGCGCCGATCTCGGTCAGGGGATCGTCGAGCGATCGGCGGGCCAGCTCGCGAGCGGCTTGGTCGAGGAGGGAGGCTAGCCGCTGCCTCTGGCTGGCATCCAAGCCCAGATCGAGGCGAGCGAGCAGCTCGAGGGCCAGTTCGACCGCGGTGGGTGATCGCGAGGCCACTCCACTGGCGCGCAGACGCCGGCTACTGATCTTGTCGAGCTCGCCGGTCAACCGCTTGCCCGCGGGGTCGAGTGGCGGTGGTTCGAAACCGACTCGTTGGACGTAGACGCGGGCCGCTTGTTGAACCTCTTTGAGCAGGGTGAGAGCCTCGTTCTCGTGCGGTAAAGCCGCGCGAGGCTGAAGGGTGCGCAGGCGGCGTTCCGCCTCCCACATGGCGGCCAGGCAGGCGCGTAGCTTGGATCGAATGGAGTCGGTGAAGAAGGTCGAGATCTCACCCGAGTCGTGTTGGTGGGTGAACTCCGCGGGCACGAGGTCGATCACCCTTCCCGAGAAGTTGGGGCCGGCGTTGGGGTCAGGCGGTGGGGTGGCGTGATCGTCGTCGTGATGCCCCCCCCCTTCAGTTGAGCCTCCCGCATCTACCTGGCGGGCCTCGTCGAGTGGAGAACCGTTCTGGCTCTCCAATCCCAAGAGGTTGCCGTAGCGATGGCGCAGCGCGGCCTGATCGAAGCCGATCGACTCGGCCCGGTGGCCAAACTCCTCGTGGCTGAGCTGGGCGCGATCGGCGAGTAGTTTTTCGGTGTCAATGATGATCTGTCGCTGGCTGCGGAAAAATTCCGGCACCGGACGCAGGGCCAATCCGCTCCCTAGAGCGACCGAGGCTCCGCTGCCCCCGGGGACGCGAATGCGTTGCGTGGCGCTACGCGAACGCTGAGCGTCGGGCTGTCGGTTGTCGGTGACCTCTACGAAATAGAAGAGCTCGGATCCCGCCTCGAGATGGAATTCGGAAAGGTCGAGTCGGCGGCTGAACCGCGCGCCCACCGATCCGCCCGTGGCCGCGTCGGCGGTTTTGCCGCGAGTTAGCGATTCTCGCCGGTCGAAAGCGAACTCCTCTTCGCGGAACTGAACCTGTTCACCGGTGCCGGTGGCCAGGGTCGCGATCACCACCGCGCTGGCGACGCCGTAGTCATCGTGAGCCTCGGCTTCGATGACCACCACGCCGGGACGATCCGCCGCCACTTCGACCGTGGGGCGGGGGTGGACGATACGCACCTGCGCCGGTCGATCCGGCACAGCGACCAGCCGGGCAAAGGAGGTCCGCGTGACCTCGCCTACTTCGTCTTCGAGGACTAGCTGATAGACCCGCGACTCGTGGAGGCGCAACGATCCTCCAAACCGCGTCGGCCGCGTGGAGTCATTGGGGTGCAGCGGTTGAGTGCGATCGGCGAAGAGGAGGGCAACTCCGGTGGCGGGGCCGGCGACCTCGATCTCCCAGGTCAACAGAGATCCTTCCTCCGCCTCTAGGTCGAGCCCTTGGACGGACCGCGCCTGGCGGCCGGTGTAGGGCGGAGGGGCGATCTGAACCTCGATCTGCTCGAACGAGGGACGGCTGGGGGGGTGGGCCAGAGCTACCTCGCCGCCGCTGGAGATAGCCTCTCGGCTGCTCGCGCCCTGGGATCGCAAGGGGACTACCCACGACGGGAGGAAGGCCAACAGTGCGGCTGAAAGGGTGAGCGAAGCGAGTAGCAGGGTCGCGGAGCGACGCAGCCTCACGGTCGGCAAGCTCTTGGGCAGAGCGGCCAGATCGAGATCAGCGAGCGCTTGCTGAGTGCGCTTTCGTTGCAGTCGTGCTAACGATGGCAGCGCTGCCTCAGCTTCAAGAAGCAGCTCGGCGCTGTCCTCGAGATTGGGGGCTACATGGTTGAGATGGTCGGCGATGTGGCCTTGCCGCGCGACCTCTTGCTCACCCAGAGACTTCGCCTCGGAGAAGAAGAGCCAAGCCAGCGGGGCGAGGATTGCGCCGCAGCCAATGGCGACAGCAATCGGCACTGAGAAGAGATCGGTAGTCAAGGCGACGAGCACCACCAAGGTCATTAGCGGTAGGCCGATCGCCAGGTTGATCGCGGCGCGAGCCCACAGCTGCCGGCGCAACCACAAGCGACTGAGTGAGGTGAGCGTGGAGGAGGCGTTCATCGTAGGGCTATCCAGCGCTCAGCCACCAAGAGGAGTGCAATAGCGGCCCACAGGGGGGGCAGCGAGCGTTCGTTCTCGATCGGCTCGGATCGGCGTTCATTGGGGTCCGCCAGGGGGAGCACATGGCGTGGAGAAGGCTGGCCGGGTGCCGGGCGGTCGTCGACTTCAACCCTGGCGGCGGATTCGGCCGCGGGATCGATACTGTCCACCACTTCGGCGATCCAGCGCGGAAAACTATCGCGGGTTACCCAGTCCGACCAGGCGGGATGGAAGCGGCTGTGCAGGTGCAGACGGTTGTGCGGGTGGGTGGACGTCGTGCGCGTCGTTGCGATCAGAACACGGCCGTGCGCATCGCTCCAAAGTGCGGCGAACTCACCGCCATCGCTGGCCGTCGTTCCACCCTCGGCTGCCTCGCAACGGTGCAGCCGCAGCGTCGGCGAATCACTGGCGAGGTGGATGGTGGCCAGCCGTTGGCATCGCTGATAAGGCAGCAGGCTGTCGGTGATCAGTTGCCCACCGGGGCGCAGAGCGACCCGTAGCGCTTCGGCGCTAGGAGCGCGGCCGAGCCAAAAAGCGAGATCGGTCTGCTGATGGTGGGCGGATCGATCGACGGCTCCTCGCCTGGGTAGCTCTGGGGAGTCGGGCAAGAGCCGGCGCTCCAGAGTGAGGGTCGAGCCGGTTCTCTTCTCGCGGGCAAGGTCGGCGCTTTCCAGTGCCGCGATGACGAATCCCGCATCCGCCGAACGCTCGCTGGTATACGCGACGAGCGCGTGTAGGGGCGTGGCTCTGGGCCGGCTCGGGCCTGGCGTCGGCGGTGCCACGCCGGCATCGGCGGAAACTGGAATGGAGGAAAGGGCGACCGCTTGCCACTCCACGGAGCGCACGAGAGCTGGCCGTTGGCCGCGAAGGGCCGAGAGCCGATCCAGCGCCAAGACCTCGAAGCGGGTGGCCGGGTGGGCCAAGTGGTCCGCTTCGCGAAGAAATGACCAGAGGTCGGTGCTGGAGGGGATAGGGGGAGGCGCGAGGGTAGTTTTCCCTTCGAAGACCGGCAAGTCAGGGGCCAGAAGGCGAATGGGCAAACCGGTGGCGGCGGCTTGGTCCAAACGAGCGAAGGCGGCCACCGCCTCACTGGGGGTTGCGTGGGTACCGACGGTGGATCGTGCCGCGAGCAAGGCCGGGTCCACCAACAGCCACGTCTCGTCGGGCTCGGGAGTTGTGGCGGGAGAAAGGGGTCCCGCCAAAGTCACCGCCACGGCGGCGAGGAGCAAGCAGCGCACGACGAGCAACAGGAGCCGGGTGGGATGGATGCGACGTATATGCCGGCTGGCCACCTCGCTGAGCAAGCGCACGCTGCCCACTTGGACTCGGTGGCGCTGGCCACGGCTGAGCAGGTGAAGGAGGAGTGGAATGGCCAAGGCGCCCAGGGCCCACAGCCAGCCTGGCTGGCCGAACGACGGCAGACCCCATTGGGCCGGCGGACTCAGCAGTGGACTCAGCAGCGGACTCATCTGGCCTCCTGGCGACTGACCAAGAAGTGTCTCAGGGCTTCGTCCAAGGGCTGGTCGAGGGCGATTCGCTGATAACTAGCGCCGCAATCGAGGACCTGCTGGCGCACCTGGGCGAGATCCTCGCCCAGCCGGACTAAGTAGAGTGGCCGTAGTTGATCGGCATTGCCGCGTACCCTGTGGCCGGTTTCGAGGTCTTCGAAGAGGAGCTCGCCCTGGTAGCGAAACTCCAGCTCGTCGCGGCCCAGCAGGTGGAGAACCACCACCTCGTGGCCTTGAGCGGCCAGGCGAGAGAGAGTCTGAAGGAGGGGGGCAGCCCGTCGAGAGGCCGCGGGCGCCGAGTCGTCGCTCGGCGTGGTGGCGTGGTGAAGATCGCTCAGCACCAAGATGAGTTGCCGTTGGCGGTTGCGCCCGGCGCCCTCCAAGAGGACTCCTAGCTGTTCATCGTCGGGCCAGCCGCCAGCGGCTTGAAGGGTGGAGAGCTGGTGGAGGATTCGCTCGACCGTTCGCCGCCCGCCTGGCCGCCCGCTCCACGTCTCGACCCTCCCGTCGTGGATCGTGGCCAGGCTGACTCGATCGCCCTGCCGGTCGGCTAGCCAGGTGATCGCCGCGGCCAGATAGCGCGCATAGTCGAGCTTGACGATAGCCGGTGAGCCCGAGCGATCCTCGTGCGCCATCGAGCCGGTGGCGTCGACCACGATGCGCACCGGTACCTCGCGCTCCGCCTCGGTCTCACGGACGTAGCGGGCGAAGGCTCGCCAATCGAGCCGCCTGGGGTCGTCGCCCGGTTGGTAGAAGCGGTACTGGAGAAAGTCCCCTCCGGCTCCCGGCCTACGGCTTTGATGCAAACCGGCGACGAAGCCCTCGACCACATGCCGAGTCGCCAGCCTTAAGTCGCCCAGCGCGGCGAGGGTGGCCGGGGGTAGCAAGTGCGCCGCCGGTGCGTTGACGCCTCGCGGGGTCACCGCAGTGGACTTCTCGGGGCTGGCACGGCCTCCACTAGCCGGCGGCTGACCTCATCGGTGGTTACCTTCTCGGCCTCGGCGCGGTAGTTGAGCAATACGCGGTGGCGCAAGACCGGGGCGACCACGGCGGCGATGTCTGGGTAGGTCACGGCGAACCGCCCAGACATAAACGCACTCGCCTTGGCGG
>QIHU01000282.1 GCA_003231035.1 Acidobacteriota bacterium | reverse complement strand
GGGGAAGACTGGGGATGTACATCCAGCTATCGCGCACCCCGAACAGCACGGCTTCGGCCTCTAGGGAACTCTCGGTGAGTCCACGCAGCGGAGAATAGTCGTCAAGAATGTAGATCCCTCGTCCAAAGGTGCCCACCACTAGATCGCTCTCGCGCGCTTGAATTTCCAGATCGCGCACCGCCACGGTGGGAAGGCCGGCCTTGAGTTGGATCCAGCTGGCGCCGCTGTCGACACTGGTGAACAGGCCGAACTCGGTTCCAGCGAAGAGGAGCTTCGCCTCGACAGGGTCCTCGGCGAGGGTATAGGTCGATCCCCGTTCGGGTAGATCTCCAGTGATCGAGGTCCAGGTGCGGCCACGGTCGCTGCTCTTGAGAAGGTAAGGATTGAAGTCGCCGTTCTTGTGGCCATTGAAGACGGCGAAGACGGTGTCGGCGCCGTGCGACGAAGCGACTACCTGGTGGATGTAGGTCCCCGCCGGAACACCAGGAAAAGTGTCGCCGTGGCGCCAGCTGGCACCGCCATCCTCGCTAACGCTGAGCCGGCCGTCGTCGCTCCCGGCGTAGATCAACCCTTCGACGCGCGGCGACTCCGACAACGCCACTAGGTTGCCGTAGACCGAGGTGGAACGGTTCTTGGCCACCGCGTCCACGCTCCACACCCGCCCCATCACCTCCAACTTGTTGCGGTCGATCTGGCGGGTCAAGTCGGGGCTGATCGGCTTCCAAGAATCGCCGCGGTCGTCGCTCCTAAAGATCCGCTGGGCGCCGAAGTAGAGGCGGGTGTGCGAGTGCGGCGAGATGATCAAGGGGGAATCCCAGTTCCAGCGCAACGGATCGTCACCGGGCGCCGCCTGCGGTTGAATGTCGATCTGCTCGCCGGTGGCGCGGTCGAACCGCGACAGCCCCGCGTGTTGGTACTGCGAGTAGAGGATATTGGGATCCTCGGGATCGACCACCGTCTCGAATCCGTCTCCGCCCAAGGTGATCGTCCAATCGGAGTTGCGAATCCCGTGGCCGTTGGCGGTGCGTGACGGAGCTCCGAGGCTAAAGTTGTCCTGGGTACCGCCGTACACGTTGTAGAACGGGAAGTCGTTGTCGGCGGTGATCTTGTAGAACTGGGTGATCGGCAGGTTGGGGATGAAATCCCAGGTCGCACCGCGATCAAAGCTCTCGTAGACTCCACCGTCGCAGCCCGAGCGCAGGTGTCGATTGTCGGTGGGATCGATCCACAGGGCGTGGTTGTCCACATGTTTGTAGGTCTCACCGATCTGCGAAAAGGTGGCACCGCCGTCTTCACTGACCTGCATCCAGGTATCCATCGAGTAGATCCGGTCGACCAACACCGGATCGGCCACCAGCTCCTGGTAGTACTGCGGGCTATCGCTGACGTAGCCGCTGCGTTTTTCCCAACTCTCGCCACGGTCCCGCGAGCGGAAAAAGCCGCCGGTATCGCCCGCCGCTTCGACAATGGCGAACAGTACGTCAGGATCGACCGGAGAGATCGCGAGACCGATGCGGCCGACATCGCCAGCCGGCAGCCCTGAAGACAGCTTGCGCCAGGTGGCTCCGCCATCCGTCGTCTTGTGCAGCCCACCCTCGGGGCCGCCGTCGATCAACGTCCACACCCGACGACGGCGCTGGTAGCTAGCGGCGACCACGACATCGGGATCGCGCGGATCGATGACGAAATCGGTGACCCCGGTGTGCTCACTAATCTCGAGCATCAACTCCCAGCTCTCTCCCCCGTCTGTCGTCTTGTACAAGCCCCGCTCGCCACCGGCTTTCCACAGCGGCCCTTGCGCGGCCACCCAGACGACGTCTGAATCCCGAGGATCGACGACGATCTTGCCGATGTGCTCGGACTCGCTCAACCCCACATTCTTCCAACTGGCGCCACCGTCGAGCGACTTGTAGACCCCGTCGCCGTAGCCCACTGAGCGCTGGCTGTTGTTCTCACCGGTTCCCACCCAGACGACGTTGGCGTTGTTGGGATCGAGGGTGACGCAACCGATCGAGTAGGAACCCTGCCCATCGAAGATCGGCTTCCAGGTGGTGCCGGAGTTGGTCGTTTTCCACACTCCACCCGAGGCGGCGGCGACGAAGTAGGTCGAAGGGTCCTTGGGATCGACCGCGATATCCGAGACCCGGCCCGAGACCAGGGCTGGGCCTACCAGGCGCAGCTTCAAGGCAGACAAGTTCTTGGAACTCAGCCTGGCTTCATCCTCAGCCTCGGCCGCTTTCTCCGCCTCCATCTCCGCCTTCTTGCTCGCCTTGTTCTTCCGTGCCTCGGCCGGCGGCGCCACCAAGCCAAACATCAACAGGGGCAACAGAGCGGCAAGAATCCTCTTCGACATCACTTCCTCCATGAAGCCCGCCATCAGCGACGAGCGATTGTCATCAACGTATGGGAGTCATTCTACGACAGTTGTCACAGGCCGCGAACGGCCCACTAGCGTTACAATGGGACTCGCCATCTCGACCTCCCCAGCCGCATGCCCAGCAAATCACCAGTCAGCCCACCGATAGCCGCGACAGCTCAGCCGCCCCAGCCTTCTCGCGACCCCTCCGCCCACTCACCCGACGAGCAAAGGCTGCTCGCCGTGATCCGACAGTACTGGGGCTACGACGAGTTTCGCCCCTTGCAGCGCCGCGCGATGGCCAACGTTGTCGCTGGCCGCGACAGCGTGGTGGTACTCCCCACGGGAGGCGGCAAGTCACTGATTTTCCAGGCTCCCGCGCTGCTCCCCGAAGGCCCACGGGAGCAACAGGGGCTGGCGGTAGTTATTTCACCGCTGATCTCACTGATGAAAGATCAGGTCGACGGTCTGCTGGCCAGTGGCGTTCCCGCCGCCTACTTCAATAGCACGTTGACGGTGCAGCAACGCCGCGCGGTGCGCGCCGAACTCGAAGCTGGGACTTATCGCCTCTTGTACGTGGCTCCAGAGCGGCTGGCGGGGGCACCGGGGCAGGAGTTTCGCCAACTTCTGAGGCGCAGTGGAGTGCGCTACATCGCCATCGACGAAGCTCACTGCATCAGCCAATGGGGCCACGACTTCCGCCCCGACTACCGCTTGCTGGGCGAACTGCGTGACGCCTTCCCGAGGGCGGCGATGCACGCCTTCACCGCCACCGCCAGCCAGCGGGTGCGCCAGGACATCGCCGAGCAGCTCCACCTTCGTCAGCCGGAAATGTTGGTCGGTTCCTTCGATCGGCCCAATCTCACCTACAGGGTCTTCTACCGCAGTTCGTTTCAGCAGCAGCTGCGCCGCGTCCTCGAACGCCACCAGGGCGAGGCCGGGATCATCTACTGTATTTCCCGCAAGGAGGTCGAGCGGGTAGCCGCGCGGTTGGTGGGCTGGGGCTATAGCGCCCTGCCGTACCACGCCGGCCTCGACGGCGAAACCCGCCACCGCAACCAGGAGGAGTTTCTCAACGAACGGGTCGACGTGGTGGTCGCCACCGTCGCCTTCGGCATGGGCATCGACCGCTCCAACGTGCGCTTCGTGGTCCACGCCGGTTCCCCACGTTCGGTCGAGCACTATCAGCAGGAAAGCGGCCGCGCCGGCCGCGACGGCCTCGCCGCCGAGTGCGTCCTCTTCTACTCGGCTGGCGACTTCATGACCTGGCGCCGGCTGATGGAGGGCGAGGGGCAGCTCAGCGACAGCGCGAACCATCTGCTCAACCAAATGCAGAACTACGCCGCCGCGACCCGCTGCCGGCACAAGGCCCTAGTCGAGTACTTCGACCAGCCCTACGAGGCCGACTCCTGCGCCGCTTGCGACTGGTGTCTCGGCGAATTGGAGCGGATCGAGGACTCCCTGGTGGTAGCTCGCAAGATCCTTTCTTGCGTCTATCGCGTGCGCCAACGCTTCGGAGTCGGTCACGTGGTGGACGTCCTGCGCGGCCGAGCAACCGCCAAGGTGCGGGCGCGGAGCCACGACGAACTGAGCACCTTCGGCCTGCTCGAGAACCTGCCGGTCGCCGAGTTGCGCGGCTATGTGGAGCAGCTGGTCGACCAGGGTTTTCTAGAGCAGGTCGGCGCTCCCTACCCCACTCTTTCCGGCACTGAAAGTGGTCTGCGTTTGCTCAAGGCCGAGGAGGATTGTCTCCTCTTTCGCCAGCACCGGCCCGAACCGGCCCAACGCCAACGACGACGCGCCGGTGAGGGGAGTCGCGCCACGACTACCAGCGAGGGGGAATCCTGGCAAGGGGTTGATCGCGGGCTTTTCGACAAGTTACGTGAAGCTCGCTTGGAGTTGGCGCGCGAGCGTGAAGTACCGCCCTATCTGATCTTTCACGATTCCACCCTGCGCGACATGGCGCGGCGGCGACCGAGCAGCGAGACCTCGATGCTCGGGATCTACGGCGTGGGCGACAAGAAGGCGAAAAACTTCGGCCCGATCTTCCTCTCCGTCATCCGCGACTACTGCCAAAGCCACTTATTGCGGACAGATGCCTACTGAGCCGGAGGCTACTCGCTGGCAAGTCGGCAGTGGGTCAGTTTGCCGGTGGGTAGCGGGCGAGGACGGCTGTGGGATACCGACCGCATAGGGTCCCGCCGGCAAACTGACCCACTGCCGGCAATTCTTGGCACGCCGCCCGTGGTGTGTGTCAACATAGGCGCGGCGCGTCGGCTCTCGATCGAGTTTGGAAACATCCGCCTTTTCCCTTCCAGGGAATTCGCTTTCGGTTGGGATCCGTCGCGCTCTAACTCCCATGGAAGCATCAAACTGGCTCTTGCCACCGCGCTCTTGGCTGCCCAACTTGGCCACGGCCGCGAACATTTCCGTCGGTTTCGCCGCCATCCAGCTGGCCGCCGACGAGAAATTCGACCTCGCCGTGTACCTGTTATTGCTGGGAATCTTCCTCGACATGGCGGATGGACGGCTGGCGCGCTGGCTCAAGGCGACCAGCGCTCTCGGGCAGCAGCTCGACAGCT
Source organism: Acidobacteriota bacterium (assembly GCA_003231035.1). Classification (GTDB taxonomy): domain Bacteria; phylum Acidobacteriota; class Thermoanaerobaculia; order Multivoradales; family SZUA-115; genus SZUA-115. Next base: position 433 of record QIHU01000282.1, on the reverse strand, counting down.
TCTGCGATTTGGTCACCTTCGGCATCGCACCGGCCTTTCTTCTCTACCGATCCGTCCTCCACCACGCCGGAGCGGTCGGTTTTAGCGTCGCCCTTTTCTATCTGCTGAGCGGGGTCTTTCGGCTGGCTCGGTTTAATCTGCTCACCGACGCCCACGGCAAGGAGAAGCGAACCCTAGGGGTGCCGATCCCGATCGCGGCCAGTTACTTGATGGCGGCGGTCTTGATGCGCGACTTCCTTCCTCCCTGGAGCGCCGCGCTAGTCGCCTTGATAGTCAGCCTAGGGATGGCCTCTCGCTGGCGCCTGCCCGACCTGACCGGCAGAGGGTTGGTCAGTTTCTTCTTGCTCATCGGCTTGCTCAACTATCTTTGGTTTATTGCCCGGCCAGGCTGGTACACCGCCATCTGGTGGAACCTCTGGAACGCGGTGATTCT
>QIHU01000406.1 GCA_003231035.1 Acidobacteriota bacterium | reverse complement strand
GAGAGCGACGCTCCTCGGCGACGCGAATAGCCCGGCTGAGCCACCAAAAAGCCGGAAGCCCGGTCGAGCTTGGCCGGCCACAGCAGATAGGGAAAGTAGAGCAAGGGAGCCTTCTTGACCCGAAACGAGGCTCCTCGGATCCGCGCGTAACCCCCTACATCGATCCGCGCTCGGCGCACTTTGAAACTCCAGCCGGGAACCTCCTGATCGCACGAGGTAAAGATACCGTCGACCACCGTGTAGCTGTCCGCCCCCACCTTGGTGAGTTCGGCCCCGGAGAAATAGAAGTCGGGCTCGAGGTAGGCCGTGGCGTTGGTCAGGGTGCCGGTCTTGGCGTCGAGATCGAAGGTCGCCGTATCGCCGGTCATGCGGCGCGGCCCTTGATCGAGGGTCACCCCACCGCTCGCCACCAGTTGGCTGGTTTCGATGTCGAGCTCGATGCGTTCCGCTTCGATATGGATATCTTGGTAGTCCAAGTCGACACCGCCCGAGAGGACGACCTGCTGGTCGCGCTCGCCGAGGATTGCGCCCGCGCTCACCACCACCGTGCCCCCACCCCGTTGCTCGGGAAGCGGGAACTCAAAGGTGGAACGATTGGGGTCGACCTCCTTCTCCTCCGCCTTCTTGCGCGCCGCTTCCTGGCGCAACCGCTTACGGCGACGCAACCGCTGTTCCTCGGTCAGTTGCGGCGCCTGTGCGCTGGCGGAAGGCAAGGCGGAGGCGATTTCGAATCCTTCCACCTCCTCCACTGAATCGGGCACCCAGTCGGGCAGCGTTGGCCCCTCGTCCACGGTGACCACGGCGCTAGAATTCAGGCTCGCGGCATGCAGGCTCGCTGAACTCAAGAGGGCAGCGAGCAGTAGCGAGACAAGCCTCACAGCCGCTCCACGATCATCGCCGTCGCCTCGCCACCGCCGAGACAGATCGCCGCGCAGCCGTAGCGCTTGTCGGCTTCGCGCAGAGCGTGCAGCAGGGTCACCACGATGCGCGCACCGGAGCAGCCGATGGGGTGGCCCAGGGCCACCGCGCCGCCGCGCACGTTGAGTTTGGCCGCATCGATCCCCAACCCACGCTGTACCGCCAACGCCACCACCGCGAAGGCCTCGTTGATCTCGAAGAGGTCGATCTCGCCTAGCTCCATTCCAGCCCGCTCGAGCACTCTGTTGACCGCGGCGATGGGCGCCGTGGTGAACCACTCCGGCGCCTGTGCCGCGGTGGCGTGGGCCACGACCCTGGCGATCGGCTCAACCCCCAACTCGGCCGCCCGCGCCGCCGTGGTGAGTACCAGTGCCGCGGCGCCATCGTTGATCGAACTGGCGTTGGCGGCGGTGATCGTGCCCTCCTTGTCGAAGACCGGACGCAAGGTCGGCATGCGATCCAACTGGGCGCGAAAGGGCTCCTCGTCGCGCTCGACAGCGATCGGATCGCCCCTCCGTTGCGCGACCATCACCGGAACGATCTCGTCCGCCATGCGGCCGGACTCAATCGCCGCGATCGATCGCTGGTAGCTTTCCAGTGCGTAGGCGTCCTGCTCCTCGCGACTGATGTTCTTCTCGCGAGCGCAGATCTCGCCGCAGCTTCCCATGGGGACTTCGTTGTAGGGATCCCACAGACCGTCGTGGGTCAACGAGTCGATCGTCTTGCCGTGACCCAAGCGGTGGCCGACGCGCACCCCAGGGAGCAGGTAGGGGGCCCGCGACATCGCCTCCATGCCGCCCGCCGCCACCACCGAGTAGTCCTCGCAGCGGAGCTCGTTGGCGGCCATCATCACCGCCTTCATCCCCGAGCCACAGACCTTGTTGACGGTCACCGCCCCCGTCGAATGGGGAAAGCCGGCAGCCAAGGCCGCCTGCCGCGCCGGGGCCTGGCCGACGCCAGCCGAAAGGACGCACCCCATATAGACCTGTTCGACGACCTCGGCCGCCAACCCGGAGCGCTCCATCGCCCCGGTCAACGCCGCCGCGCCCAGTTGCGGCGCCGTCATCCTCTTGAAAGCGCCTTGAAACGCCGCGATGGGCGTACGAACAGCGCTCAGTATCACCACTTCATGCATAGTCTTGACCCCTGGAGACAACCCAACGCTGGAGGCGCCGGAAACCGGCAAATCGTAGCATAAGAGCGGCCTGGCTCGCGGTCGGTTCCGCCGATGGCTGGCCACACCTCAACCTCGGATCCACGCGCCATCGATCCGGCTCGCCCAGAGAGCCGCGCAGGATAGAATCCTCACCATGAAAGCACTCGGCATCGACTTCGGTGAACGGCGGATTGGCCTCGCCATCTCCGACCCCGAAGGCCGTTTCGCGGTGCCGCTGCTCACCTTCGAACGCACCACCGACCGCCAAGCCGCGGGCAAGATTGCCGCTATATCCCGCGCGGAGAGGATCGAACTGCTGGTCCTCGGCGAACCGCGCAACCTGGACGGAACCGCGGGCGAAGCCGCCGAACGGATCGGTCGTTTTGGCCGTCGCCTCAGCGCCGCGACCGGCCTCGCGCTCGAGCGGGTCGACGAAGCCTTGACTTCGGTGACCGCCGCCCAGCGACTGCGCCAAGCCGGGGTCGACCTGCGCAAGAACCCCGGGCGCATCGACGCCATCGCGGCGCAAATCCTCTTGCAAGAGTTGCTCGACAGCCGCCAGCCAGAGGCCACACAATGAGTTCGAAGAGTCCCAAGAGTTCGGCGAGCACCAGTCCCGCGAAAAGCGCGCGGCGCTGGCCCTGGGTGGTGGTCGCGCTCGGATTGATCGGTCTGCTCGCGGTCGCCGCGCTGGCCCTATGGGCCCAAGAAGGCTTCTTCGCTCCGTATCCCGGCACCGAGCCCATCATCGGGACCACCACCGGAGCCCGCCAACTCACCATCAAGTCGGGCTCAGGCGCCAGCCAAATCTTGCGCCAGCTCGAAGAGGGCGGCGTCCTCGCGGACGCCCTACTGGCACGCCTGTACCTCGTCTATCGACTCGGCGACCCGCCGCTGCGGGCCGGTGAGTATGAATTCAAAGACAACGCCACCGGCCCCGAGGTTCTCGCCCAGCTGATCGAAGGCCGAGTCCTGACCCACAAGGTGACGATCATCGAAGGGCTGACCCTCGAAGAGACCGCCGACCACCTGACCCGGTCCGGCTTCGGTGATCTTGAGACCTTCCTCGCGGCGATGCGCAGCCCAGCGTTAATCCACGACTTCGACCCCGCCGCCAACGACCTCGAAGGGTACCTCTTCCCCGACACCTACGCCTTCGCTCGCGGTACCCGCGAGGAGAAGATTGTCGCCACTCTAGTGCGCACTTTCCACCAGCGCTGGAAACACAAGGTCGAGCCCCTGCTCGCGCGGGAACTCAGCCGTGGCATTCGCATGGGTACCCCCACCGGAAACCGCGAATTGCTGATCCTGGCCTCGATTATCGAAAAGGAAGCCGGCGCCACCGGGGAGCGGCCTTTGGTGGCCGCGGTCTACGCCAACCGACTGACCCGGGGCATCGCCCTCTACGCCGACCCCACGATCATTTTCGCCCTCAAACGCTCCGGCAACTGGGACGGCAATCTGCGCCGGAAAGATCTGCGGATGGACTCGCCCTACAACACCTACCGTTACCCCGGCCTGCCCCCCGGCCCCATCGCCTCGCCAGGGTTGGCCAGCCTGCGCGCCGCCGCCGCGCCCGCCGACGAGCCCTTCCTCTACTTCGTCAGCCGCAACGACGGCACCCACGTCTTCGCCCGCACCCTGGCCGAGCACAACCGCAACGTCCAACGTTGGCAGCGGCTGTACTGGAGCCGGCGCCGAGCCGAGGAACGCAGAGCCAAAGCCTCTACCCCCTAGTGCCCCAAGTCACAAGGTGCAATATTGCGATATAGCGCTCTGTCGGGGACGTCCTGTCCGAAAAGCGGTAGAGTGGTCTCCTGCCGCAACAGTTTGGATGAGCGACGGCTTTTGAGAAGCTGATCGGAGGTCTGGAATGAACACGCGCGAGGAATTTGGCAGCTATGTGCTGCTCAAAAAACTCCAAGAGGACGCTCTGGGTGAGACGTTCCGAGCTGGGAAAATGGGCCCACAGGGGTTGGACCGAGTGGCGCTGTTGCGAGTCTTCAACGGTGAGGGGCTCGACACCGAGCAACTCGCTCAGGGACTCGAAGCACAACGGCCGATCCAAGAAATCCTGAAGAGCCCGAATATCGGCTCCGGGATCGATCTCGGCCAGGTCGCGGATGTCCCCTTTGTCGCCTACGACTACATTTCGGGCGCGGACCTCGCCTCGCTGATGATGCAAGCGGTCAAGAGTCGCAACCCCGTCCCTGTCGACCACGCTTTGCTGATCGGCGAACGGCTGGCTCTCGGCTTGGCGGTGGCCAACGAGAACCGAATTCGCGGTGGGCGCATCTACCATGGCTGCCTCCTGCCGCAGCTGGTAATGTTGTCCAGCGAGGGTGAAACGCGCATTCTCGGCTTTGAGGCGGGGCCCAGCCTGCGGGCGCAAGCCGCCGGACCGATCGGCGAAGCGGTGACTCGCTACCTCTCCCCAGAAGCCCTCGTCGGCGCCACGCTTTCCCGCGTTGACGATGTCTACTCCCTGGGCGTCATTCTCTTCGAACTGCTCACCGGCGCAACCCTTCCCGCCGGAACGGTCGATATCTCCGTGGTCGAAGCCGCGGTGCGCGAGTCCGGCCGCCCGGCCTTGCCGGTCGGGGTGGCGGCCCTGATCCAAAAGAGCCTCGCTCCCGCCGCGGAGCGGCTGCCCGATGCCGCGACTTGGCACAAGGCTCTCTCCAAGATGATGGTCGACGCCCAGCTGAGCCCGACGACTTTCAACCTCGCCTTCTTCATGCACAGCCTCTTTCGCGACGAGATCGAGCAGGAGAGCGAGGAGCTCGAAGTCGAGAAGACGCTGACCATGCAGAGCATCGGCGGCATGCCCAGCCTTGCCACCACGGCGATTCCGCTGGATCTCCTCCACACCGGCCTCGAACGCCAAGCTCCAACCAGCCCCACCGAGGTCGGCGAAGGCACCGGAAGCCTTGCAGCCAGCGCCGTCGCCACCACTGCCTCAGGCAAGAAAAGAGGGTTGATGGCCGCCGCCGCGATCGCCGCGATCGCTCTGCTCAGTTTGGGCTACTGGTTCTACCAACGCTCCAAGCAACCGGTGCCCCCGGCCGAATCGCAGGTCGTCGACGCGATCAACGAGTCCATACCCACACCGCTTGACAACGACGCCACGACCGACGCACTGGCCATCGATCCGCTGACCGGTGAGCCGCTGAGCGCAGGCGAGGACGGCGTTCCCGGTGAAGAAAACTCAGAAGAAACCGACGCACTGCGCGACCAGATCGGCGCGATGTTGGACGAGAAGACCGCCGCGATGGAAGCCAGTTTCCGGGCCGACTACGAGAATCG
>QIHU01000394.1 GCA_003231035.1 Acidobacteriota bacterium | reverse complement strand
TGGTCTCGATGCAAAGAGCGTTCAAGGTCGGCAGCGAGTTGGCGATCTCCCAAAGCTGCTGGGTCGGCCCCGTGTCGCTGGACCAGAGCACCGTCGCACCGTCACGCTCGAGGAGAAAACCAAAGGTCGGCACCGGATGGGAGACCGGAATGGGAGTCACCCGCACCCCTTCGACCTCCACCGCTCGCCCGGCCTGCAATTCATGGAAGCGAATCACCGGGAGCAAACGATCCGGCAAGCGGGTGAAATCGGGCCAGATCGCATCGTTGAATAGGTGCTCCTGGATCGAATAGATGGTGGCTGCCGACGCGTAAACCTCGACCGGCCCCTCACCCTTGCCGAAGACGTTCTCGATAAAAAAGGGCAGCGACGCCATGGGAATGGCTCAGTAGCACCGAGCGCACCCCTACTTGCCTCTCCATCGGAAGAGCTTTGGACAAGGAGCCGGCATCGAGAGCCAAGCGCTCGTCAATCAGCAAGCAGGTCATCCGGCAACCTAGACACTCGCCGCCGAATCCCCCTAAGACCTCGATCTCCATAAGCTGGAGAGATTGTACCGCTTGCCGCCGCCCGGCGGCAGGCGGTCCCTAGAACTGTTGGCCTATATAGAAGGTCGTCCTGGTGTCCGACGTCGTCTGGTCGAAGTTCCACTGCTTGGCCAAGTCCCAGTTCAGGTCGAGACCCAAGAAGCGAACGGTGACACCGAAACCGTAGGTCGAAATTCCATCTTCCAGCCTTGATTCCTCGCTGTTCCAGAACTGGAACGACTGACCATCGTCCCACACTCCGGCGATATCGAGGAAGAAGCGTCCTCGCACCCCTTGGAAGTTGAAGACCGGCGTGGCGATCAGGTCGATCAGGGGGAAGCGCAGCTCAAAGTTGGTGAAGAAAATGTTCTCACCGGTCACCCGGCGGTAGTCGAATCCGCGAATGTTGTCGCCACCGACAAAGAAGGGCACATTGTCCTCTCCCTGCCGGGTACCCACAAAGGCGCGCATCGCGAAGACCGTCCGGCGCGACAGCGAGAAGTACTGCCTATAGTCCGCCGAGAATTCCGAGGTCAGCGTGCTTTCTTCACCGTCCAGTTTGTCGATATTGGGCGCGTAGTTCACATCCACCCGCATTCGCCGACCACTCGCCGGCCCCCAGGGTTGGTAGACCGCGGAGTCATTGACCAACGAAGCCTCGAACCAAGGAAAGTCGTCTTTGTCCTCGACAATGGCCAGGAACTGACCAAACTCCGGATCGAAGAGGAGCTGCTGACGGTCGAGCTTACGGAAGATGTAGCCAACGCCCACCGATGCCCGGCTGTTGAAACTCAACGGATAGGAAAGTGAGCCGATTAGACCGCTGATGCGCACCTCGAAGCGGCGATCGAGCACCGTTCCGCTGTTGGGATCGCGTTGCACAAAGAAGAAGTTGCGACTGTCAAACAGATTGACGTTCCACTGCAACCGATCCGAGAGATCGGCGTAGAGCACGTTGAAGTTGGACAGGCTGTCAAACGAGCTGAAGGTGGTAACAACCCGCTTGTCGCCCAAGTAGTCGGTAAAGCTCAGGCGGACCTGGCCGAGGAAGGTGTTGTTGTTGTCGACCGCGATCGCTGTCTGGGCATCTTCCAAGAAGAGCTTCCACCCGCCGTAGTTGTCTTCGTTCGCTTCGTCGACGGTGACCTCGATATCCGGCTCGAAGAGCGGTAGATCGGCAGCCTCGGTCGGCTCGAGAGCAAGTTCGATGGTTATCGGCTCCTCGACCGGCTCTTCGAGATCGTTCAAAAATAGACTGTAGGTGCCGTTCCACAAGCCGGTGAAGGCAAGGTCCTCACCGCCGGTGCGGCGTGCCAGAACCGCCGGCATGAAGCAGCCGGTGACCACGTCAGTCCAACGCTTCAGCTCACCCGATTCGAGATCAAGGCTGTAGATGTTGTCGAAGCCGTTGCGGTCCGAGGTGAAGTAAACCCGACGACCATCGGGAGAGTAGATCGCATCTTTGTCATTGGAATCGTCGCGGGTCAGCTGGTAGCGCTGGGTGGGATCGTCCACATCGATGCGGAAGAGTTTGGCGTACTCCCCCACCACCGAGGTGAAAATCAACGAACGGCCGTCGGGAGAGAAGGCTGGAGCGCCGTCAAAAACCGGGTCGTCGGTGACCTGGATCACCTCTTCGGTCGAGAGGTCGATCATGAAGAGATCGAACTGGCCATCGCGGTTGCCCGCGAAGGCGATGTAGCGCCCGTCTGGGCTCCACGCCGGTGCCACTTGCTGCTCGATATCCATCGGCAGAATACGCTGGATGCCACCGTTGAGCACGTCGATAAAGAGGATGGCGCGACCTTCGTCACGGCGCGCGAAAACGGCGATTTGGTTGCCATCGGGCGAGAAGGTCAAGTCCCTCCCCATTCTGCGGGGCACCAAGAAGCCTTGCGCCACCAAATAGCGATACTCCTTGGCGAGCCCCTTGGTCAGATTGCGAATCTGCCGCCGAGTCCTAGTATCGAAAAGGACGATGTCAACCTCACCACGCTGCACACTGATCGCCGCCAAAAGGTCTCCCGAGGGGGATGCCACCGGCGAGGTTTCCTGGTTGCGCGCCACATGATCAACCCGGAACGGGCGCCCAAAATCACTCGGCTCACCAGTATCGACCAGACTCCGTAGATATTTCTTGCGCAGCCAGCGGCGGAATTCAAGATCGAAATCCTCGGGATCGATCCGAAATGCCTGCTGAATGGCGCGCCCCGGCCGAGACCCGAGGGTGTTGCGGAACTCGAAGACGAAGTCTCTGAATCCCTCCTTGCCCCACCGCTCCTCGATGTAATCAAAGACCGCGTGGCCCAGCCGGTAGGCGAAGTAGCCGCCGAAGTTGCCCTCCGTCACCGAAGGGATGTTGTCGTTGACCACCGCGTCGCGCAGCACCATCTTGTCGTGGCTCCCTTCATCGTCGGCCATATAGGAGGCCATCCCTTCCATGAACCATTGCGGTGGCCGCAAGGTGGCGGCTCGCCCGAGACGGCCCTGGAAAAGGATGTGGTACTGGAAGATGTGGGTCATCTCGTGCAGAAGGAGCTTCATCAAATCCGGGTCCGGCATGTCGACCGGCAAGACGATGCGGTTGCGGGCCGGTGAGGCGAAGGCGCCGATACCCTCGGGGATGAAGTTGAGGATGATGTTGTTCTGTTCGAAGGCCGAGTGGGTGGCGTAGAAAATCAGCGGCGTCGGCTCTGTAATCTGGTGATAATTGAACTCGCGCGCCAGCTGATCGTAGGCACTCTCGGCGAAGGAGACCACTTTTTGCAGCAGTGCCTTCTCTTCCTCGTAGTAGTGCACATCGAAGTGTGTCGAGTGGTAGATCTTCCAGTCGAAATCCTTGTATTGGACTTTGTTCTGGCCGAAACCTCGGTACTGAGCGCTCATCGGGGCGGAACTGGCGAACAGCGCCAAAGCCACTACCCAAGCCACTACCCAAGCCTCGACCCCTAGCATTTGTCGTCTCTGAAGCACGGTTATCTCCCTACCCTCACTCGGTGAACAGAATCCGCGAAGCCTCGATCTCTTTGACCGTGAAGATATTCACCAGCCGATCCTCGATGGCGTACAGATTCTCGAACATTCCCACCAAGGGGTCGGCATCTTCCCCTTCGATGCTCTGAAAGTCTTTGAAGTTGTCGGTGTAGAGCAGCTTTCCGGTCTCACCGTCGAATACCTGAAGCAGGATGTCGTATTCGAAACCCGTCTGCTCGACCAAAACCTGCCGGTAGTATTCCCGCCCATCGTACGGCGAGGTGAAAGCCTCGGTCCGGTAGCCGGTCTTGTCTTGAATGTCGAAATCAAGGCTCCCTCCGAGCACCAAGTCGGCACTGCTGCGCGAGCCCACGGCGGCCCAGAAGTCTTGCTCTCGACTGAGTCGGTCGATGTCGAAAGTCGGTAGATCCACCGGCGAAGATTCCAACACCTTGAGGTCCGTATCGCGGCGCAGGACCTTCAAGAGGTAGCGCTCGAACTCTTGTTGGACGTCGATATCGCGACCTCGAATCGGTCGATCCTCCCCCTCCTGACTCACCACCAGGAAAGGCACGATGGTGATCGACTCGTTACCTTCGATATCGAGCCGCGCGCGCTGCGGCAGGCGCAGGCGCACCTCGGTGGACTGCGCCCACAGAGTCGCGCTCGCGGCGGTCAAGAGGAAGGTCAACAGGAACGCCAATATGGATCCGTGCTTGAACATGCGAAGCCTCGGCTCTCTCGGAGTAGTCAATTGGGGCGAGCGATGGGATGAACTCTCCAACGGGACTGAGCACGGGTCTTTCGCCTTCACCGTGCTCTTCACAGGACTGCGCCGTCACCGTCAGCGGACTGATCGCCATCTGCCGGTTCTTCCGGCTCCTCACTCCCCTCACCAGGGGTGGTGCGGTCCGCGTTGTAGTTGTTGTAGAACTCGACGAAGCGGGCATAGTTGCGCTTGACCGCTGGATCTCCAGGAGCCAGCCGCAGAGCTTTGTCGTAGAGCTCGCGAGCCTGGTCGAACTCGCCGACCGCCTCCGCGGCGACGGCCATATTGTTGAACACGTGAGCATTGCCGGGATCGAGTTCACCGGCCTGCTGGAAGCGGAAGAGGGCTTCGCTCCACAGCCCTCGTTTGGCCATGTCGACGCCAAAAGCGAGTTGGGACGGCGCGCGATCGGCCTTGCCATAGTTGCGAGTACTACAGCCGACCAAGCCAGCCAGCACGACCAGCGCCGCGGGTAGAAAAACCAGACGGTTCAGGCGCATCGGATACCTCCGAGAAGGACGGCGGTGGTGAAGATTTGGTAACGGATCACGGGAGTATATACGAGCACCGCCACCGCCCTGGCCTTCTCTGGCTCCTCTCATTCGAACCTCGACCGAACCTCGATGAGCGATTTCTCGGCTGCTTTGCGTCTAGACAGACTAGAGATCATCACACGGGCCAACCGGGAGGTGGATACAGGCATGAAGAATAGAGGAAGCAACATAGGTGCCAGGAGCGCGCGAGACCCAGAACTGGATCGCCCCCTTCTGATCGCCCTCAACACCCTAGAAATTTCCCGCGCGGCGATCTGCCGGCTTGGGAGCCGGCTTGACCTCTGGGCCACGCCCGGTGCCCCGGGGAGCCAACTGAGGAGCCAACGCGCCGGCGGGCCAGCGAGTCAAGTGGCCCGCGAGCTTGGCCTCAAGCCAGCGGCGGTGCACACGGCGCGCGCTAGTCTCTCCACAGCGGCGGCGATCGCGGAGGCGGAAAGCGAGCGCGCGGCACGCATCGGGGCGCGGATCGTCACCGTTCTCGATGACGACTACCCCGCCCCCCTCTTCGACCTCGCCATGCCGCCGCCGGTCCTCTACCTGCGAGGTGAGCTGAGTGCTGGCCCGGCCATCGCCATGGTCGGTTCTCGAGACCCCGACACTTACGGACGCGAGACGGCCTCGCTCTTTGGTCGTGAACTGGCGCTGGCCGGAGTCGTCGTCGTTTCAGGCTTTGCCCGCGGAATCGACACCGCGGCCCACCGCGGCGCGCTCGAAGCCGAAGGGGGCAAGACCATCGCCGTCCTAGGCTGTGGCCTCGGGGTCGACTACCCTCGCGGCCACGGTCCCCTGGCCGCCCAGGTCGCCGCCAACGGCGCCTTACTCAGCGAACTCCCCATGGGCCGGGGCCCCCGCGCGCACCACTTCCCGGTGCGCAACCGCATCATCGCGGCCCTCGCCCAAACGGTGTTGGTGGTGCGCGCCACCGCCCGTTCCGGTTCCCTGATCACCGC
>QIHU01000127.1 GCA_003231035.1 Acidobacteriota bacterium | reverse complement strand
GGCCGTGTTCGGCGACTTCGATGAGGGCAGTGTGCACCACGCGGCGCAGGGAGTCTTGGATCATTCGGCGGTAGTTGAAGCGGTCCATGGGAGACATGTTCCCATACTCCTCGTCCCCGCGGCACTCCCCGGTCGCCCGCGTGAGGGAATCGTGCCCTACGAGTCGGCTCGCTACGGGCGCCCGCGCAACTCGGCTAACGCCTCAGACACGCACGGCCGCTGATCCTCCGCGAGCCGATCCGTGCACTCCACTGGATTGTGCCCGCGGGCTCAGGGTCGCTTCAGCGGGAACTCGTCGCTTGACGTTTGTTGGGGCCTCGCGTCTCGCTTTGCTCGACTCTCGGCTCGGTCGTTCTGCGGCCTCGCCGCTTCGCGTCTTGGGGGGCTGTCTTAGCTTGCGATGGACTCTAGTTTCTTGATCCATTTTGCGAAGTGGGGGCATTCACTGCGCATCTTTTGCAAGCCTATTCTCTTGGCGATAATTGGACCGTGTAGCGCCTTGCGGTAACTCCCGGCCGCGCTTTCGATTCTTGCGGCTGGATGGGTAGTCTTGCCGTCATTGATCTTTTCGGGTTGAGGGGAGAGGTCACCCAGGGGGTTGCGCTTCTTGGTCTTGGGAAAGGCGTCCAGGATTGTCTTCGGGTCTGCGAAGAGCAACGCTTCAAACTCGTGGAGCGAGAAGTAGGCGAGGAATCGCTGGTCGTCGATTTCCTTTTCCAGCGCTTTTTCGAGGTGGCGGACTTGCTTCTTTGGCCGATCAGACTTGGCTAGGTCTTCCATTCCTGGGAAGTCTTTAGGAAGGCGGTAGTAGTCGATCATGGTGGTGACCACCGACACCTTGGAGTCGTTGAGCAAGGGACGTAAATCACGCTCCACTTGGCGGTAGTTGATGACTCCGCCACGATACTTGCCGCCTGCCTTGATTCGCTTGGTGCAGACACTGACCGGCTGCAAGTGGAGGCCGCGAGGTGCGAAGTGGGGGGCCAGGATGTCGCGGATGAAAGTTTCTTCGGTCTGGCCTTCGACGAGGACGAAAGCTCTCTTCACGATGACGAAAGCGAGGAGGCGGGTCGCCCGCCGAGTACATTCTTTTCCCAGAGATCGCCCAAGCTGTAGTTGTCCATCCACCCGGAGATCTCAGCTGTGGTGGGTCTTGAGAAGACCGACTCGCCTTCCTTGCGGTCGACGATGATCACATCCTCGGGTGCTAGTCGGTTGACCAGGGTGACCGATTGGGTGGAGACGACGAGCTGGGTCTTCTTGGCGGCCGCCTGGAACATTTCGGCCAGGAGGTGGATGGCGTAGGGGTGCAAGCCGAGTTCCGGCTCGTCGATGAGGACGGTCGCCGGTAGTTCGGGTTGCAGGAGCAGTGTCGCCAGGCAGATGAAGCGCAAGGTGCCGTCGGAGAGGGCTTGTCCGCTGAAGTAGTCGTCGGAGCCTCGCTCTTTCCATTCGAGTTTGATCTTCTCAGGATTCAGCGGGTTGGCTCGTAGCTTGAAGCGGTCGAAGAAGGGAGCGACCATCTGCACGGTGTCTACGATGTTCTGGTAGTAAGCTGCGTGCCTGTTCTCCAGACGGTAGAGAAATGCGGCCAGGTTACCGGCATCGCCTCGCAGCCGCTCGTTGTCGTCGAGGTTTCCGATCTGCTTGACTCGTGCGTTCCTGCTGGTGTCATGAAAGTGGTAGATCTTCCAGCTCTGTACTGCATCGAGTACGTACCTAGAAATCTTGCCAGCCCCGCTCTTCACCTCAGCATTGAGGAGGGACTCCATGTGGCCGGTTCCGAGACTCACGGTGTAAGGACTTGGGTAGCGCTGGTCGTGGTAGGAAATCTTCTCCTCAGCGAAGTAGAGGGCGTCTTCATCGGTGGGATGTAGACTCAAATCGTAAGCGTTTTGGTCAAACCAGAACTTGAGTTTCAGCTCTTCGGTTCGCTTGCTACCGAAATGGAGGAGGCTATTGGCGCCTCCAGCCTTAGCAACAGCTATTTGTAGATCCTGGTGGACGACGCTGCTCAGCAGCCGAAAGACGGCGATCAGGTTGGACTTGCCGGCGCCGTTGGCGCCGATCAGTACGTTGAGCGCGCCTAGTTCCAGATCCTGTTCGCGGATCGACTTGAAGCCCGAGATGGTGAGGCGGTCGAGCTTGGACATGGCGAAAGGGTGTTGTGTTTTGTCGGTTTTGGAGGCTGGTGTTTTGGGTTTCCAGATTAGCATGCCGGGCTCGTCGTTCTCGCTTTGCGTCTCGCGGTAGGGTGTGGGCGATCTCTTGGGAGGAGGACGCCTTGCGGGAAATTACGGATCGGCTGGTTGCGGATCTTTCGGGGTTGCGGTTTGGTTCGCCGGTGTCGTTTGTCTACAACCCTTTGGAGTATGCGCGCCGGCCGTGGGATCTCTTTGTGGAGCGTTTTGGGGGGGCACCCAAGGAGGTGTTGTTTCTGGGGATGAATCCGGGGCCGTTTGGGATGGCGCAGACGGGGGTGCCTTTTGGGGAGGTGTCGTTGGTGCGGGATTGGATGGGGATTTCAGGGCCGGTGGGCCGGCCGGTGCGGGAGCATCCAAAGCGGCGGATTCTGGGGTTCGAGCACACTCGTAGCGAGGTCAGTGGGGCTCGGTTGTGGGGATGGGCGAAGGGGCGGTTTGGGGAGCCGTTTTTTGAGCGGTTTTTCGTGGCCAATTACTGTCCGTTGATCTTCTTGGAGGAGTCGGGGCGCAATCGGACGCCGGACAAGTTGCCGGCGGTGGAGCGGGAGGCTTTGTTTGCCGTTTGCGACCGGGCGCTGCGGGCGACGGTGGCCCATTTTTCGCCGCGATGGGTGATTGGAGTGGGGGCCTTTGCCGAGAAGCGGGCGCGGGAGGTGGTGGGGGATATGGAGGTGAAGATCGGCCGGGTTCTGCACCCTAGTCCCGCCAGTCCGATCGCCAATCGTGGCTGGGCTGAGCAGGCCGAGCGGCAGTTAATCGACTTGGGGATCGAACTGTAGTCAGCCGTAGGAGACGCCGGGGTGGAGGACCTTAATGGCGAGAGAGAAGACGGGGGAGAAGATATCGCCGAAGATCCGCCAGGCGAGCATGATTCCGACCCAGGCGAGCATCGGCTGGGTGAAGAGGAAGGTCATGTATTTGCGGGCGGTTTCGATGGGGAGGAGCAAGGGAATCGCGCCGCTGCCGTCGAGGGGAGGGACCGGTAGCAAGTTGAAGGTGAAGAGCAGTAGATTGAGCGAGAAGGCGATGCTTAGGCCGGTGGTCACCATGGCGATGAGGCCCTCGGCTCCTCCGGCGGGTACCACCAACGAGCTAAAGTTGAGGAACTCCGGTGCGGCGAAGAGCCCAAAGAAGATGCCGAGGCGAATCGCCAAGCCGGCGAGGAGGAAGATCACCAGGTTGGCTGCGGGGCCGGCGAGGGACATCCAGGCGCTTCTCTTGGGGTGGCGTAGCGCCCACTGGGGATCGTAAGGGGCACTGGCGAAGCCGATCATCCAGCCGCTGTAGAGGAAGGAAAGGATCGGGATCACCACCATGCCGAAGAAGGCGCGGCGAATGTGAGGCAGTGGGTTTAGGCTGACCTGGCCACCGTGGTAAGCGGTGGGGTCACCCAGCTTGAGGGCGGCCCACGCGTGGGCCGCCTCGTGGCAGGTGGTCGAGAAGACGAAGATCACATACCAGAGGAGGCCGAGCAGGATCTTGTCGGGCGTGAGGTCGTACATCGAGGGTTACCCCTCTTCTTCCTCGCTCTTCGAGGCGGCGATGATCTTCTCTTGGATGTTGCGCGGTACCTCGCCGTACTGGTCGAATTCCATGTGGAAGCTGCCGCGGCCTTGGGTGATGGCGCGCAAGGCTCGGGCGTACTCGAGCATTTCGGCCATCGGCACCATGGCGTTGACGATCTGCTTGGAACCGCGGGTCTCCATGCCTTGTGGCCGACCTCGGCGCTGCGCCAGATCGCTCATGATGTCGCCCATGTACTCCTCGGTGGTGGTGATCTCTACCTTCATCAGTGGCTCTAGGATGGTAGGTCCCGCTTTGGCCATGGCATCCTTGAAGGCCAGGGAGCCGGCGATCTTGAAAGCCATTTCCGAGGAGTCGACGTCGTGGTACTGCCCGTCGAGCAGCTGGACGCGGAAGTCGACGACCGGGTATCCGGCAAGGTAGCCGCGCTGGCGGACCTCTTGGATGCCCTTTGCCACCGCCGGTCGGTAGTTCTGCGGAATGGAGCCACCGAAGATCTTGTCTTGGAATTCGAAGTCTTCCCCGCGGGCGATCGGCTCCATCTTGATCTTGCAGTCGGCGAACTGTCCGCGCCCGCCGCTCTGCTTCTTATGGCGCCCGTGGCCGTCGGCGGCCCGTTTGATCGTTTCGACGTAGGGAACCTTGGGCGGATGGAGGAGCACCTCGACCTTGAAGCGGCTCTTCAGTTTGGCGACGGTGATCTCGACGTGCAACTGACCAGCTCCGGAGAGCAAATACTCGCCGGTGCGGGCATCGCGACCCGCCTTGAGTGCCGGGTCTTCGTCGATCAGCCGCTGGAGCGCTTCGCCGATCTTCTCTTCGTCGCCCTTGGACTTGGGTTCCACCGCGAAGGCCATCGCCGGTTCTGTCGGCTTCACCCACTCGGCCTTCACCGGTGCTCCCTTGTCGCTGAGGGTATCTCCAGTGCTGGTCTCTTTGAGCTTGGCGACGCCGCCGATGTCACCGGCGACCAGCTGGCTCACGGCTTTTCCTTGCTTGCCCTGCATGACCATCAGTGAGCCGACCTTGCCGGCCTCCTCCAACCGGCTGTTCCACACTTGAGAGTCGGAAGTGAAGGTTCCGCGTAGGACCCGAAAGAGGGTGATCTTGCCGCTGTAAGGATCGCTCAGCGTTTTGAAAACGAGGGCTGCCAGCGGAGCCTCGGGATCGGCCTCGAGTTCGATCGGATCGCCGCCGACGTTGGTTGCCGGATAGGGCTTGCAGTCCACCGGCGAGGGGGCGCAGCAGAGGAGAGAGTCGAGTAAAGCGGAGGGGCCGATGCCGTGCAGGCCGGCGCTCATCGTGATGGGGAAGAGCTTACGGTTGGCCACCGCTCGGCACAGGCCGGATTCAAGGTCTTCTTGGCTGATGCCGCCTTCGTCGAAGAAATTCTCCAGCAGTAGGTCGTCGGTCTCCGCCACCGCTTCGATCAACTTGTCTCGCCACTGGGTAACCTGGTCAGCCATCGTGGCCGGAATCTCGCCGCCGGTGGCCTTGCCGTCTCCATCTTTGTCGAATTTGTAGCTCTTAAGGCTAACCAGATCGACCACGCCGGTGAAGTTCTCTTCGCTGCCGATCGGCAGCTGCACCGCTATTGCCCCGCGGTCGAAGGTCTCTTGCAGCTCGGTGACGACACGCTCGAAGTCGGCGCGCTCGCGGTCCATCTTGGTGAGATGGAAGAGGACGGGTTGACCGATTCGCTCGGTGAAGTTCCAGTTTCTTTCACTGTTGACTTCAACCCCCGCGACGCCGTTGATACACAGCAGCGTGGCGTCCGCGGCGCGCATGCCGGAGCGCGTCTCGGAGAGAAAAATGCCGTAGCCGGGGCAGTCGATGAAATTGAGTTTGTGCTGGCGCCAAGGAACGAAACAGGGAGCCAATCCAATCGAGATCGTGCGCGCGATCTCTTCTGAATCAAAGTCGGTGACGGTGTTACCGTCTTCGACCTTGTTGAGCCGATTGGCCACTCCACCCGCGTAGAGGAGGCCGCTCAGCAGGGTAGTCTTGCCAGTGTCATTGTGACCGGCTACAGCGAGGTTACGGATCTTGTCTGAACTCTCCACCTGCATCGCGTCAACGCCTCCTACCGAATAGCTGAAATGGGCGGTACTGCAATTCTTTTTGGTGCCCGAATATAGCACAGGGCTGGCGGCAGGCCGGCGACCACGTCGCGGACGCCAGTCCTGATGTTTGGCGGCGAGGCGCTCGGTTGACGGCGCGGCGAGGGAGACCTAAAATCAGGGTTCTTTCCTCTGTGAGAGTCCCTACCTTATGAGCAATCCGAAACGGCTGGATCGCTACCAGGTCATCGATCAACTCGGTAAGGGCGCCATGGGCGTGGTCTACCTCGCCAAGGACCCACTGATCGGCCGGCTGGTAGCCCTCAAAACATTCCATCTGCCCGATGGAATGGAGGAGAATCAATTCCGCCAGGCGCGCGATCGGTTCTTGCGCGAGGCGCAAAGCGCCGGGATCTTGTCTCATCCGAACATCGTGACCATTCACGATGTGGTGGAGCAGAGCGCCGAAGGTGTGACCTTCTTCGCCATGGAATACGTGCGAGGCACCAACCTCAAGCAGATACTGCGCAGTGAGGACCCACTCGATCTGCCGACCATCACCGACATCATCTGGCAAGTCGCGGAGGCCTTGCAGTACGCCCATTCCAAGGGTGTGGTGCACCGCGACGTCAAGCCGGCCAACATTCTCATCACCGCCGATCGCCGGGCGAAGCTGACCGATTTCGGAATTGCCCGACTGCACACCTCGGATCTCACCCTCCACGGCCAACTGCTCGGCACTCCCAACTACATGGCTCCCGAGCAGGTGCAGGGTAAGGACGTGGACCATCGGGCCGATATTTTCGCTCTCGGGGTGGTGCTCTACGAGTTGCTCACCCGCCACAAGCCTTTTCATGGCGACCACCTCACCGTGGTCACCCATCGCATCGTCAACGAGGCGCCGACACCTCCGGAGGAGTATGTTGGCCGGTTGCCGGACGAGCTCTCGAGAGTGCTAGACAAAGCGTTGGCCAAAGATCCAGACCAACGCTACCAACGGGTTGGAGCGCTGGCGCGAGATCTCAGAGCGGTCTGCGACGGTATTGTCGAGAAAGCTTCGCTCAACGATACGCAGGAACTTGAGGTGGTGTCGCCGAACGGCGATGAGGCGCCACCCACAGCGACCGGTTGGGGTCAACGAATCGCGTCGGCGCTGGTAGCGGCGCGGCGTGGTGGCTCCCAGTTGCTCGCGGGGCTCGGCGCGGCGGCGGGCGCGGTGAAAAGGATGGCCGCCGCCGCGCTAGGCCGCTCCAAGTCGGGCAAGGCTTCCTCGGGGCGGCTCGCGGTGGTCCTAGGGTTGGTGGCGATCGTGGCACTCTTCGCTTCCTGGCTGGTCTTGCGGACAGCGACGCCGACGGGGGCCAGCCAGGTCGCGGAGGCGGCGCTGGCGGAGCCCTCTCAAGCCTACCTGGAGCCCTTGCAGGTAGGGCATCGAAGGCTGAAGGACGGAGAGCCCGCGGCAGCTGCCCAAGCATTCGTCCGAGCCCGCGAACTCGCTCCCGTGGACCAGGTGGAGCGTATTGAAGCTCTGAGGATAAATGCCGAGCGGCTGGCCCGCGACCGAGCTCGGAACTTGCGCCGCGTTGGCGAGATCGAAAGTTCGGTGATCGTGGCCAGAGACGCGTTGGAGGACAAGCGGTTTGGCGAAGCGATCCAACAGGCGGAGATCGCGCTAGCGCTGGAGCCCGAAAACGAGGCGGCCCTCGAGCTCCTGGTCGCCGCCCAAAGGGGACAGCGGCGCGCGACGAGAGGTCAAGCCAAGACGGTGGTCGCCAGCAAGCCGAAGCCGGCACCGCCCGCGGAAGAGACGGCCCCCATCGTGCGCCAGGCTGCCGCGGTGAGTGAGCCGCCGGCACTACCGCCACCGATCGATCCGAACACACCGGCCACGATGGCCATCGATTTCTACTCGCAAGTGCCCCAGGGCGTCTTGACCGTCTATTCGGATGGTCACCAGCTACTTCGAGAACCCTTCCGTTTTACCAAGAAGAAGGGCTTTTTGCGTTCGAAGAAGATCCCGGGCGGATTTGTCCGTACCGTGACTCTGCCGCCGGGGGCGATGACGCTCAAGGTATATGTCGCCCTGGACAGCACCCACATCGAAACACTGCGCACTGAGCTGCTGCCCGGCTCAGTGGTCAACCTCGAGGTGCGGGTCGCCGCCAGTGGTGGTCTGACGATCAGTCTTCGCTGACGACCACGCGGACCCTGCCGAATCTCTCGAGCTGCGGCACCAGCTCGTCGGCGGGACCCACGGCGACGGTGACGGC
>QIHU01000834.1 GCA_003231035.1 Acidobacteriota bacterium | reverse complement strand
CGGCTGTTCGTAGAAGGGAGCGCTGCTGTGGAACAGCCGTTCACTCTTCTTGCTGGCCAGGTCCAGCTTGTCGAGGAAGGGGCGGTCCCCCTCGTCCGAGGCGCCAGAACCAGTAAGAAAAAGGCTCTTACCCCCGTCGGCGGTCCACAGCACGGTACGGCCGGCGGCGTTGGAACGGCTCAGCGGCCTTCCGGGATCGCTGTAGCGATCCTCGAAGCTGCGGTCGAAGAGGAGGTCCGCTTCGGCGCCGGGAGAACCCGGCTTGATCACCCAGGTGCGCATCTTGCGGGTCTTCCACCAGAATTCGGAAACCAGCGCCAGATTGTCGTCGCCCCACTGGATGCCGGCGTAGCGCAGGCTGAGCGTGGCCAGCTCGACCGGCTCGCCGGTAAAAGGAGCGGCGAGCATCAGCAGACTATCGCGGTGCTCGGCCTCGGCGTTGACGTCGCCGCCGTCCAGGGCTTGCTGCCAGGTCAGGGTCGCGGCGGCATCGTCGCGCCAGGAGAAACCACGCGGCTTGTCGGAGACACTTCCAATACCGATGGGAATCTCATCGCGCAGCGGCAGATCGACCACCGAGTGGACGACGCGACCGGTGGCGGCGTCTAGGATCTCGACGCGCAACGGGAAGCGGCTGGCGGGGACCAGGTAGGAAAAGGGACGATGGAGGGTCTCCCTCAGCAGGTAGCGCCCGTCGGGAGAAGGGTCGAAGTACCACACCAGCCCCGGTTCGCC
The DNA here is from genome assembly GCA_003231035.1 of Acidobacteriota bacterium. Lineage (GTDB taxonomy): Bacteria > Acidobacteriota > Thermoanaerobaculia > Multivoradales > SZUA-115 > SZUA-115. Next base: position 4,686 of record QIHU01000834.1, on the reverse strand, counting down.
CAGCGGCCGCACCGCACCCGCCAGGTCGATGCGAGCCACTTGCACCCGCAGGTAGTACTCGAACAACTTTTCGTCGTGGGGAGTCTTGAGAAGATCTTGGTAGGTGCGAGCAGGAGCTTTGCGCCCCAAGTTCTCTTGCACCACCGGTCCCTTGGGAACTCGTGGCGTGGCCGGCTCCGCACCGCGCCCGGCGGGCACCGTCGCCACGATCAGGGCTGTGCTGTCGGGAAGCCAGACCGGGGCCTCGCGGGCTGTCAGGCTAATCACCGCGCCGGTCAAGCGCCGCGCGGCACCGCGGGCGACGTCCACCACCCACAGTTCGTTGCCGGTCTCCACTGTGTTGGTAAAGGAAATGTGGGAACCGTCGGGCGACCATTGGATATTCTCGACCCGAGCCTGGGCCGGGAGGCCGGTAATCGAGCGCCGACCGCGATCGTTCACCCGGAGCAGCGACAACCCCACCGCCGGCCGGCCTCGGCTCGGTGCGTCGACTTGCGGTTTGATGCGTAGCCCGGCGATGCGCAACTCGCGCTCGGCCAACTCGGCGATCGGCGGCAAGCTAGACCACTCGATCAGCGCCATCCACTCGCGGTCAGGACTGAGCCGCGCCGTTGGGGTCGGCGCCGCGTCGATGATGTCGACGAGCGGCTGCGGCGGCAGTCGATAGCCTTCCTCGGCCACGCCCACGGCGGGGAGGAGGAACAGGCTGACAACGAGCAACACGAGCCCGAGGTGAAGACGGCGGTGCGGAAAGTGGGTAGATGGTTCCATGGTCTAGTTCTCCTGATCCAAATCTTCCCTGCGGCATCTGGCCGCAAAAAACGTTAGCGGCGGCGCTCCCACAGCAGATGGGGCAGCTCTGGCAAAATCAATTCTTTCAAAGCCAAACTCACGGCATTGGGCGAACCGGGCAAGGTAAACAGCAAGGTCTCCCCCGCCAGCCCGCCAACCGCTCGGCTGAGCATCGCCGCGGCACCGATCTGCTTCCAGCTCAACATCCGAAAGAGCTCGCCAAAACCGTCCAAACGCTTGTCGAGCAAGCGCTCGACCACTTCGATGGTGGTGTCTCGGCTAGAGATTCCGGTTCCCCCGGTGGTGATGATCAAGTCGAAAGCATCGTGGTCCAGCCAGCTACCCAGCTGGGCCGCGATCTCCTTCGCTTCGTCGCGCACCAACTCGTAGCGATCCACCGCGTGACCGGCTTGGGTCAGCCCCTCCACTACGAGTTGGCCGCCTCGATCGGTCGCTCGCGTACGCGAGTCACTAATCGTCAACACGGCGCAGCGGGCCGTCTGTCCCGCGGCGTTTGTGCGGTGCTGTTCGGTCGATTTACTCACCGTCAAAAGCGCTCTTACCCATGGTAAATTCCCAGACTCTTCCAACTCAGTCCCGATCACTTCGACAGGGCTCTCAGCCTTGCCCGAAAGGACTCTTCCATGTCAGACCCAAGATATCAGCAACTCGCCGAAACTCTGACCAACTACTCCTGCGCTCTGAAGGCTGGCGAGAAGGTGTTGATCGAGGCTTCGGAGGTCCCGCCGGCTTTCGTCAACTGTCTGATCGCCCAAGCGGCCGCGGTGGGAGCCCGTCCGGTGGTGAGCCTGAAGAACCAGTCGATCACCCGCCAGTTGCTGCTCTGCGCCAGCGAGGAACAGATGGAGATCGTCGCCAAATCGGAGCTGGCGAGAATGCGCGAGGTCGACGCCTACATCGGGGTTCGTGGCAGCGAAAATGTCTCCGAACTCGCCGACGTACCGCCGGAGCGCATGCGCCTGTTCGAATCCCTGGTGGTCCAGCCTGTGCACTTCGAGGAGCGAGTCAAGAACACCCGCTGGGTCGTCCTGCGCTGGCCCCATCCCTCGATGGCCCAGCTAGCGCAGATGTCCACCGCCGCCTTTGAAGAGTTCTACTTTCGCGTCTGCACCATGGACTATGCGCGCATGGCCGCCGCCATGCTGCCGCTCCAGGAGTTGATGCAGTCCACCGACCGCGTCCGCCTGGTGGCACCCGATACCGACCTCAACTTCAGCATCCGCGAGATCCCGGCCATCTGCTGCGATGGCCGCAACAACATTCCCGACGGCGAGGTCTTCACCGCCCCGGTGCGCGACAGCGTTGACGGCACTATCCACTTCAACGCTCCCACCATCTATCGCGGGGTCAGTCAGGAAGACATTCGCTTGACCTTCAAAGAGGGCAAGATCGTCGACGCTCAGTCGAGCAATTCCGCCCACTTGAACCGGGTCTTCAACGCCGACGAGGGGGCGCGTTACGTCGGCGAGTTCGCCATCGGCTTCAACCCCCACATCACCGATCCGATGAAGGACATTCTGTTCGACGAAAAGATCGCCGGCAGTATCCACTTCACTCCCGGCAACGCCTACGACGAAGCCTTCAACGGCAACCGTAGCCAGATCCACTGGGACTTGGTCCTGATGATGGATCCGGCCCACGGCGGGGGCGAGATTTGGTTCGACGACAAACTAGTCCGCAAGGACGGCCTGTTCGTGCTTCCCGAGTTGGAAGCGCTCAACCCAGCCATGCTGACCGCATGAGCACCTCCCTTTGAGCACTATCTCTTGAGCACTATCTCGGCCTACCGCTAGCGACCGCCAGCGAGTTCTTGACGGTACGAGCTTGCATCGCTGGTCGCCATCCCGGTCAAGGCGACGAAGGCGGGATCCTGATGATAGGAGGCGAAAACGATGTCGTCACGCGCTTCTTGCATCTCCTTCATCCGCACCAAATCGTACTGCTCGTAGCTGTAGAAATGGCGGTGGAGCAGCTCGAGGGTCTAGGGTACAGCCATTACCGGTAGGTTCCCCGCAAACCGGTTTCGGCTTCATTGGCGGCCGCTAGCGACCCACCGACAGCCTATCGAAAGTCATGAGACGATACGGCCATGGTGCCCCGCTTGCCCCTCGACATCGGTTGGAGCGATCTCGCCGCCGGCTTCGCCGCCGCTTTGCTTCCGCGCCGACGTGCGCCGATTTTGGCCACCGTGGAGCGGCTCTGGTCTCCATCCGACGAAGGTTTGGCCTGCCTCTCGGTGCGCAGCGGTTTCGACCTTCTGCTGCAAGCGCTGGCACTACCCGCCGGTAGCGAAATCGCCTACACCGCCGCAACCATCGGCGACATGGTGCGCATAATCGAGCGGCACGGCCTGATCCCGGTGCCCATCGATCTCGATATGGGCCAGCTAGGTCCTAGACCGGAGCAGCTCGAAGCAGCCCTCAGCCCCCGTACCCGGGCGATTCTCTGCGTCCACCTCTTCGGAGCTCGCTTCGACCTCACCCACATCGCCAAGGTGGCGCGGCGGCGCGACCTGCCCTTGATCGAGGACTGCGCGCACGCCTTCGTCGGCCGTGGCTACCAGGGCGACCCGCGAGCCGCGATCAGCCTGTTCAGTTTCGGTCCGATCAAGACCGCGACCGCGCTGGGCGGTGCCTTGCTCACCGTACGCGACCCCCGCCTGCTTCAGCAGCTACGAGCGCTCGACCGAGAGCGTCCCCTGCAAAGCCGTGGGTTCTTCGCCCGTCGCTGCCTCAAGTACGCACTGCTCAAGGCGGCGTGCTGGCCTCCCCTGTACGGCGCGCTGTTCAAACTGATCAAGTTTCTGGGCCACGATCCGAATCTGCAAATAAGCCGCATGGTGCGCGGCTTTGCGGGAAGCGACCTGTTGCGAGCGCTGCGCCATCGCCCCTCCACCCCACTCTTGGCCCTCCTGCGCCGCCGACTCAAGGGCTACGGCACCCGCCAGATCGAAGCTCGTCGCCAGGTTGGCGAGCAGGCCAGCCGACTCCTCGGCCCCGCCATCGAGCGACCGGGCCGCTGGGCCAACGACCACACCTACTGGCTGTATCCGGTCCTCACCCCACACCCGAGGCAGCTGATCGCTCGACTGCAAGCAGCCGGTTTCGATGCCGCCAGAGGGACGGTGAGTTTCGGAGTCATCGCTCCCGACGGCAGCGCCGATAGCCGCGAATCGCCGGAGGCGATCGCCGCCCTCTCCAAGGTGGTCTATTTGCCACTGGCCCGCGGCCTTTCTTCGCATCGAGTCGAACAAATCTGCGAGGTGGTGCGCGCGCAAGCAGCGGACTAGCCGTCAGGCAGTCGGCCGGCGCGGGTCGGTCAACCATCGCATCGCCGCCTCCACCGGACCGCGATGGAAGCGCTGGCGCCACAGATGGGCGAAGACCACCCCCAGAAGGCAGAAGACCAGAGAGGCCAGGACGGCGAAGATCAGGGTCTGGTTCTCCAGACGGCCGAGAAGCGACAGCGTGCCCATGCCGATCACCACGTGAGCCACGTAGAGGGTCAAGGCTAGCTGGCCGGTCGACACCAGTGGGCGCAACCAAACCCGGTCACCGTAACGCTCGCCGAGGGCCACGCAGGCAGCGACCACGGCACAGGCGGTTCCCGCACCGGCCAGCATGTAGAGCGGCACCGGGGGCATCGGCTCGGTGCCGAACACTGCCGCGATCACTTCGTGGTCGGCCGGCGAAGCGGCGGAGAGTACCCGGACTAGCCACCCACTCAGGAGTTCGGCGGCGGCAGCCACGGCGATGCCCCAGATCAGAACCCGGCGTCGCACCGCCGGATCGCTCATCTCCAGCCGGCCGATCGTCATGCCCACCAAGAGGAAGGCGAGCCACGGCACCACCGGGTGAAAACCGTTGAAGAAGA
>QIHU01000703.1 GCA_003231035.1 Acidobacteriota bacterium | reverse complement strand
CGGCGAAGAAGCGCAGTTCGACCATTCGACTCTGCCGGCTGTCCACCTTGGCCAGCCGCTTGAGCGCCTCGTCTAGGGCGATCAGGTCGACTTCCTTCGGCAACTCGCTGCCACTGACCTCTTCCAGTGCGATGGCGGTCACGCCGCTACCGCGTTTGGCCGAGCGTTGGGCCCGGGCGTGGTCGACCAGAATGCGCCGCATAGTGGTGGCGGCGAAGGCGAAGAAGTGGGCTCGGTTCTTCCAGTCGACCCGCCGCCGATCGATCAACCGCATGTAAAGCTCGTTGACCAAGGCGGTCGGCTGCAAGGTATGGCCCGACTTCTCTTGGTTCATGTAGTGGCGGGCCAGCTTGCGCAGCTCTTCGGTGACCAACGGCATCAGTTGATCGAGAACGGCCTTGTTGCTTGTGCGTGGTGGACGCCATCGGTGAGAATCGTAGCAGCGGTGGGTTTGGAAAGCTAAGGCGGCCGCCTGCTAGCTTTGCGGCGCTGGCGCTCTTCGCGGTTGAAGATCCGCTTCAACCAGCCGCGCACCCGCCGTCGTTCTTCGCCGTCGAGTTCGCGTTGGTTCTCGCGAAAGGCTCGCTGCCAGGGGTTGTGCAGGGTACACACGGAACTGGGTACCTGGTCGGCGCGAAAAACCTCGGTCAAGACATTGGGGCAGCGACCGCTGGCCAGTTCGCCGGTTTCAGGATCGATCAAAGCGGTAGTGATCCCCGCCGGTTGGGGGAAGGTCGGATAGCCGTTGGCGGGACGCACTTTGAGGGCAAAGCGCGACCAGATCGGCAACGCCGCGCGGCTCCCGGAGAGGCGGGTGCGCGAGTTGTCGTCGTAGCCCACCCAGACCGCCGTTGAGCGGTCCGGCGAGTAGCCGACGAACCAGCTGTCGCGGCGGTCGTTGGAGGTGCCGGTCTTGCCAGCGAGGGCATCCATGAGCCCCCAACCGCGCACCGCCCGCGCGGTGCCGCGATCGAGCACCCCTTGGAGGATGGAGGTCACCAGGTAGGCGGTCTGGGGATCGATCACCGGCTCCGCTTGCGGCAACGCTTGCCCAGCCACCGGCTTGCCTTGGCGATCGAACACCGCCTTGAGGGCGTGGACCGGAGGCATCTTGCCGCCAGCGGCGAGCGTCGCGTAGACGGTCGCCATCTCGACCGGGGTGACCTCGAAAGCACCGAGTGCCAGGGAGGGATAGGGTTGGAGGTGGGTCCTGACTCCCAAACCGCGCGCCACGCTGACCACGTTGGGCAATCCCGCTTGTAGCGCCAGGCGGGCGGTGGGCACGTTCAGGCTACGCTCCATGGCGGTGCGCACCGTCACCCAGCCGCGGAAGGCGTCGTCATCGTTGTTTGGGCTCCACCGCTGGCCCGCGAGCATGACCGTCAGCGGTGCATCTTCGATCAAGCTCGCGGGCGCCGCCACTCCCTCTTGGATGGCGGCGGCATAGACCACCGGCTTGAACGAGCTACCGGCCTGGCGTAGCGCTGACGAGGCGCGATCGAACTGGCTGGCAGCGTAGTCGCGGCCGCCGACCCAGGAACGAATACCACCGCTGCGCGGATCGATGGAAACTAGAGCGGCTTGCAGCGGCCCCTTCACTTTGGTGCCCTTCTCCCAACCCTTCTCCAATGCCTTGAGTCCCCAGCTAACGGCCTCCTCCGCCTGTTGCTGGTCTTCCCAGGAAAGGGTCGAAAGCAGGGAGTAGCCCGCATCGGCCAGGGAGTCGAGGCCATAGCGCCGCGCGGCCTCTTGGGCCGCCGCATTGGCGAAGTAAGGAGCCCTGCGGCGTACCGGCCGCCGGGGTGAGATCTCTAGGGGTTGAGCCCGCGCGGCGACGATCGCTTCGGGCTTCAGGCGCTTCAACTCCAGCAAGTGATCGAGTACCCGGTTGCGCTGTTCGAGGGCGCGATCGAGGCTCGACAGCGGCGAGTAGTGGGCCGGCGACTTGATCATCCCGGCCAGGGCCGCCGCCTCGCCGAGGCTAAGATCGCGAGCTTCTTTGCCGAAGATGGCGTAGGAAGCGGCCCCCACGCCGATTAGATTGACCCCGCCGCTAGCGCCCAGGTAGATCTCATTCAGGTAGGCCTGGAGGATCTCCTCTTTCGAGTAGCGCACTTCCAAAAGCACCGCGAGCACCCCCTCGCGCACCTTGCGCGCCAGGGTACGCTCGTGGGTGAGGTAGATGTTCTTGACCAGTTGCTGGGTCAGGGTGCTACCGCCGTGTTGCATGCCGCCCTTGCGCACGTTGACCCACATCGCCCGCGCCAGCCCTTTGATCGACACTCCGGCATGGCGAAAGAAGCTATCATCCTCGGCTGCCAAGACGACTTGCACCAGGTGGTTGGGCAGCTCTTCGAGGACCACCGGTCGGCGATCCTTGAAGTCGGAGCCATAGTAGGAAGCGATCACCGGCGGCTCCAACAGGGCGCTCTCGACCTCTTTGCCCGCCAAGCGCAGCTGGCGGATCCGTTTGCCGCGATAGGTCACCGTCAAGAGTTCCCCGCCCCGCGGCCCCGCCGGGGAAGGGAAGCGGCGCAGCGCCACGGAGATCGAGCCGCCACCGCGGCGATACCGGCCAGGGGAACTGGGGGCGGTGTCGCCGCTTCCCTCTTCGCGGCGATAGTGCACCTCTTCCAAACGGGCCACCAGCCGGTCGGCCGGCAGGTAGGCACCCCGTTCCAGTTGTACCGAACGGCCGTAGAGGCGCGACGGTTGCAGGGTCGGATGGGCGGCGAACTGTCCAGAGAGGTGCCAGAACGGCCGGATCAACCAGAAGCCAAGCCCCACACTGGCTAGCAGGAGAACCGCGGCCACGATCGACAACCGGCGCCTCAAAACGGGCCTACGCACTCGTAGCTTGACCCCTTTGCGCCGTTTCCTCGCCATAGACTAGAGGCAGGTAAGCAAGAAGCTGGCCGGCTTGGGGCTAAGTTGGCAATTCACAAGGGTTTCGGGCCCCATCGCAGTCGGCCAGCCCTCCAGCTTGATATCCTCTGCGGCCGTGATTTCTCTTTCCGACCTGGGCAAGTCTTACGGCCCGCAAGTCCTGTTCTCTGGGGTCTCCCTCCAGCTCAATCCGGGCAACCGCTACGGGTTGGTGGGTGCCAATGGTTCCGGCAAGTCGACCTTCCTCAAGATCCTGACCGGCGAAGAGAGTGCCAGCGAAGGCTCGCTGGCGATCCCCAAACGGCTGCGTCTCGGAATGTTGACCCAGGACCACTTCGCCTTCGAAGAGATCCCGATCCTGCACGTGGCGATGATGGGCCACAAGGAGCTGTGGACGGCGATGGCGGAGAAGGAAGCGCTGCTGGCCAAAGCGGACGAGAGCTTTGACGGCGACCGCTACGCCGAACTCGAAGAGATCGTCTTGCGTTACGACGGTTATTCCCTAGAGTCGCGCGCCGCCGAGATTCTGGAAGGGCTAGGAATCCCGGCCGAGGCTCACCCGCGCACCATGTCCACCCTCTCGGGTGGGTTCAAGCTACGGGCGCTCCTTGCCCAGGTACTGGCCAGCGACCCGGCCGCCCTGCTGCTCGACGAGCCGACCAACCACCTCGACATCTTGTCGATCCGCTGGCTGGAGAAGTTTCTCACCGACTACCCCGGCCTGGCGGTGGTGATTTCTCACGACCATCGCTTCCTCGACAACGTCTGCACCCACATCTTGGATGTCGACTACGAGTCGATCGTCCTCTACCCCGGCAACTACGCCAAGTTCAGCCAGGCCAAGGTCGCCGAGCGGGAGAGGAAGGAGGCCGAGAATCTTCGTCACGAGAAAAAGATCGCCGACCACCAAGCCTTCGTCGATCGCTTCCGCGCCAAAGCCTCCAAGGCTCGCCAGGCGCAAAGCAAGCAAAAGCTAATCGACAAGATGGCCGGCAACCTGGTGGCGCTAGCGCCTAGTTCGCGCCGCTATCCGCGTTTCGTCTTCCAGCAGCGCCGTCCCAGCGGCAAGACGGTGGTCGAAGTGACCGGCATCAGCAAGGCCTACGGCGACAATCAGGTTCTCGACGAGGTCAGCTTCACCCTCGAACGGGGCGATCGCATGGCGGTGATCGGCCCCAACGGGATCGGGAAGTCGACCCTGCTCAAGATCCTCGTCAACAGCATCCAAGCCGACTCCGGGGAAGTGGAGTGGGGCTACGAAACCCACCAAGGGTACTTCGCTCAAGACCACCGAGACCAACTGGACGAAGAGAGTCGGCAGTCGGTCGAAGCCTGGTTGTGGGAGTGCTGCCCGGCCGAGCCGATCGGCTTCGTGCGCGGCCAGCTGGGACAAGTTCTCTTCTCGGGTGACGATGTCAAGAAGGGCCTGCGCAGCCTTTCAGGCGGCGAGGCGGCCCGGTTGGTCTTCGCCAAACTCGCCGTAACCCGGCCCAACATTCTGCTCCTCGACGAGCCCACCAACCACCTCGACCTGGAAGCGATCGACGCCCTCGTTCAAGCCCTGACCAAGTTTGAGGGTACGCTGATTTTCGTCTCGCACGATCGCTGGTTCGTCTCCAAGCTGGCCAATCGCATTTTCGAGATCACCCCCACGGGGATCCAAGACCACCGTGGCGACTTCGACGAATACCTCACCAAGTGCGGCGACGACCACCTCGACGCGGAGTCGGTCCTGATGAAGGCACGGCGTGAGAAGCGACGCGCCAAGCAAGAGAAGAAAGGCAGCAGCGAAGCGCGAGAATCCCGTGACCACGAGCGCCTTCAACAGCGCCGCAAGCTCACCCAACTTCGTGACTCGATCACCGCCAAGGTCGAAAAGACCGAGGAGCGAGTGCACGAGATCAACGAGCAATTCTGCGACCCCACCTATTTCGATCGCACTCCGCGCGCGCAGGTCAACAAGCTGGAGGCCGAGCAGAAGAAGCTGAAAGCGCGGATCGATGAGTTGATGAGCGAGTGGGAGGCAGCCGAGAAGGAACTGGAAGAGCTGGCATCGTAGAACCGAGCTTGACCCCAGCTGATTTCTCATCCGCCCTTCACCTGGTACTCAACCTGCAAGCAGAGAAACCCATGCGCACCATGACCTCGTTCGTCCGCTCCATTCTCCTCGTCGCCGCCCTGTTGCCGCTGACCACCGCGAACTTCGCCGCGGCGCAGTATCGCCAGCCGGGGCAAAGTGCCCTGTTGCCGCTGCCCGAGACTCTGATGGAGGATCTGGCACCGCTGGCCCGCGCCCAGCTGGTGCGTGCACGTCAGCAGCTGCAAGCCGCCGCGCCACCGGGAGGTGAACCGAAGATCGCCGAGTTGGCCGCCGCCTTCGGCCTGATGGGTAAGACGGCCTTGGCCCACGGCCTCTATCCGCTGGCCGAGGCTAGCCTGGAGAACGCCCGCACCCTGCAACCCGAGACCACTCTCTGGGCCTACCTTGCCGGTGTCCTCTACGAGAGCCAAGAGCGCTGGGAAGAGGCGGCCGCGGCCTACGAGAACGTGCTGGCGGTGACCAGCGACGACGCCTTGGCCCAATTCCGCTTGGGCCGCGTGCTGGCGCGCGCGGCCAAGAGTGCCCAAACCGCCAACACCACCGCCAAGGCCGGCCGGGCCAGAAGATTGCTCGAAGGCGGCGTCAAGAACAGCGCCACGGCATCCGCCGCTCGCTTCGAGCTGGCGCTCCTCGACGACCGCCCCATGGCCCAGCCTCCAACCGCCTTCCCCGATCCGCGGCTCGAAGAGGTGCTCGCGCTGCAAAGATCCATCGCTAGCCCTCAGCTCGGTGCGAGCGGTGCCCATCCCGCGAGCAACGACCCGCTCGAAACGATTCGGGCCTTGCTCGGCAACGGCGAATCGGCGCAAGCGGTGAGCGCGGCCCAGCAAGCGGTTCAGTCCGC
>QIHU01000468.1 GCA_003231035.1 Acidobacteriota bacterium | reverse complement strand
TTCGTCGAATCGATGTTCCAGGTCGGCGCCACCTCCAAAGTCGCGGCTGGCGGTATGTGGCAGATGATGCCTTCGACCGGTCGTCGTTGGCTCGACATTGGACCCGAGGTCGACGAGCGCTACGATCCCATTTTGGCCGCCGAAGCGGCCGCCGCCTACCTGCGAGAAAACTATCAACTCCTCCACACCTGGCCGTTGGCGCTGACCGCCTACAACTACGGCCCCGGAGGGCTTAGGCGGGCCGTCTCGCGGCTCGGCACCCGCGATCTTGGGGTCATCGTCGAGCGCCACACCGGACGCACCTTCGGTTTCGCCTCGAAGAACTTCTACGCCGAATTCCTGGCCGCCGCGCAGGTCTATGAGAACCGGGGCCACTACTTCCCCGGCGTCCAGCCCAAACCGCCGATTCCCTACGACCAGTTCGCGGCCAACCATTACCTGCCCATCGAGGAACTGGCCCAGGGCGCCGGGACTCCGCTCAACGACCTGCGGGGGCTGAATCCCGCCCTCACTCGAGAAGTCTGGCAAGGGACGCTCTGGCTTCCGCGTGGCTACCCTCTGCGGGTTCCCTCCGGCCAGCTAGCCCGCTTCGAACAGAGCTACCGAGAGCTACCGGCCGCGGCGAAGTCAGATCGGCAAGCGGGGTTGCGCTATCGGGTGCGCAAGGGCGACACTCTGGGGCGCATCGCCGCGCGCTACGGCAGTAGCGTTTCAGCGTTGCGCCGGGCCAACAAACTGCACAACGCCCACTACTTGCGCATCGGCCAAGTCCTCTGGGTGCCGCCAGGGCGGACGTCGAGGCGCCGCGCAGTTAGCACCCAGAAAACACGGGTGGATCAAGCCTCCGTGCCCCGGACGCAGGCGACCGTTCACGTGGTGCGGGCCGGCGACACCCTCTCGGCCATCGCCGAACGCTACAGCATCAGCATTGCGACCCTCAAGACGGTCAACCGGCTGCGCAGCGCCCACCGCATCTTCCCCGGCCAGAGGTTGTCGATTCCAGCCGGCTGAGCACTCCGTCTCGCTCAACCAACACCAATACTTACTCCACCGGCGCGCCGGGCTCCGGCTTATCCCCTTGAATTCCCAGCCACGCGCCGACCAGCGTGCCCAAAGGTATGGGCGCTGTCCCCGGCATCGAGCAATAGACCCCGGCCGCGAGCGTGAACCAGAGCTTCTTCTTGAGCGGTAACTTGTAGAGCGTGCCCAAGACAAAGGCTCCGACCCCGCCGACCGCCAAGCCTGCGAAGAGGCCGATGGGGCCAGCGGTGAAGAAATCGAGCAGGTCGAGCAACATACCGGCCAAGACCGGCGGCAAGGGTTGCGACCTGCCCTGGTGCTGGGGATGCGGCTCTTCGGAGACGACCTCCGCTTCGATCACCCGGCGGGGCCCTTCCTCTGAATTTGAACTGCTCACCAACCCAGTTTACTCCTCTTGCTCCTCGATCCGCTGATACCGAATCTCTCGCCCGCCCTGGCGCAAGATCACCTCGTGGACCTCGCCGCTCTCGTCGTGTTGGAACTCGAGGTCGGCCGGAACCACTTTGAGAAAATAGAGGGTCGACGATTCGGCGAAAATCTGGAAACTCGGCTGACCGGTCAGCTGGGCAAAGAAGTGGTCTTCCTCGCGGGTGATGGTCATCACCATGGCGTCGCTCCACCGATAGCGGCCAACCAGGAGGTCGAAAACCTCCGGCTTCACCGCCACTTCGCTGCGCTCAGCCGGGATCTCGCGATCCGACTTGCGGGCTCTCTCGGCCGGGCCGGCGCCATCGCTCCACTCGGTACCGATCACCGCGCCGTCAGCGCCGCGCACAAAGCGCATGACGCCCGCCGAATCTTGGTAGTAGAAGTGGTCCTTCTTCGCCGCGTAGAGGGGGAAAGGCCGACCCCGGCGCCGTTGGGAGTGGAGGCGGCCCTCCTTGAAGGTGACGGTGCGCCAGTTCTCCGCGTTTTCTTCGATCTCGTAGAGGCCCACATACTCCTCCAATAGGGCACTCTCTAGCTTTGCCTCTTTGCGTCCTTCCAGCGGCAAGCCCAGGGTCATTAACGCGGCGCGCAGCGCCAGCTCAGCGGGTCCTTGAGGCAGCACCGGGCTGTTCGACAAAACGGCGACGAAGATCTTGGCCTCGGGGATGCGCACCACGTGCGAGACAAATCCGAAAATGCCGCCGCCGTGACGTACCACTTTGAACCCCTGATACTCGGCCAAGGACCAACCAAAGCCGTAGTGGATGGAGCGGCCGTCATTGAGTTGGGCCGCCGTCCACGCCTGCTCTAACCTCTCCACAGGGAGCAAGCTGCCGTCATAGAGGGCCGCGTCCCACTTCGCCAAATCGTCCACCGTCGAGAGCAGCGCCCCGGCGGAGTAGGGCTGACTCATGTCCAAGTAGCGCGCGTTGCGGTAGGCGCCCGGAGCGCCGGTGTAGCCGTCGACCCTGCGCGGGACGACCTCGGCATGGGAGCCGTAGGAGCTCTGCTCCATCCCCAGCCGGGCGAAGATCCGTTCCTCGACGAACTCCTCGTAGCTCACCCCGGAGACCTTCTCGATCACCGCGCCCAGCAGAAAGTAGGCCGAGTTGTTGTACGAATATTGGTCGCCCGGCGAAAACTCGGCCGGCCGGTCCTTGAATCGATCGATCATCTCGGCGACGGTGAACTCCTCTTCGACATCCTCGATGAAGTTGTCCATGCCGGTGTAGCTCTGGATCCCCGAGGTGTGGGTCAACAGGTGACGCAGGGTGATCGGGGGGTCGCTCTTCGGATAGTCCGGCAGATAGGTGGTGAGCGCGCCATCCAGCTCGACCTTGCCTTCCCCCTCCAGGATCAACAAGGCCACGGCGGTGAACTGCTTGGTGACCGAACCGATGCGGAAGACCATGTCCGGCTCGATGGCGATGTCCAATTCGAGATTGGCCATGCCGAATCCGGCGCGCAAGAGGGTCTTGCCGTCGCGCACCACGATGACGGCGGCTCCCGGTGCCTTTTCTGGATAGGCAAAGGCGAACAGCACGTCGAGATCGGTCGCGATATCTTCGACCGGCCGCGGCAGCTCGGCCGCGGCCTCGGCGGCGTGGATGGGCACCGCCAGCAGGGGTAGCAGGAGCGAGGCGAGGATCAGTCTTCGAAGCAGCGTGTTCGTGGTCATGGCGCCAGACTATCGAATCTCAGGACCATTCGGGGCTTCGGCGCGCACCCTTAGAAGAGAGCCAACTGATTCTCGTCTCCGATGACCCGTTTGAACTCCAGCCCGAGGAGCGCCAGCACCGGTTCGGCGACCGGCCGGACTTGTTTGGCCACGTAGTGCTCGTAGTCGAGAGCGGCTTCGCGCGGCAAGTCGACCGGTTCCGCTCCAGCCTTGGTCATCAGATACGCGATCAAGCCACGCCGTTTGGGTTGACCGGCCGCGGCGAGACGGCGGGCCGCCGCCACGTGGGGTGGAGTGGTCGCGGTGTAGGACTCGGGGTCCTTGCGCAATCTCTTGCGGTAAACCAACTGCGCATCGCGGTGGCCTGCACGCAGGCTGGCGACCACGCCGCGCAGATAGTCCTCCACCGGCCGATGGTCGAACAACCGCTCGTAAAGTTCGCGTTGCACCGTCTTGGCCAGCTCGGTCCAGTCTCGCCTTACTGATTCCATGCCGGTGAAGACCAACTCCGGCGGCCCCTCTCCCGGCGTCGCCACCAGCCCCACGTAGCGCTTCGCCGCTCCGCCCCGCTTCGCGCCCGGTCCTACCTTGCCGCCGCGCAAGGCGGGAAGCACCAGGCGTAGGTAAAGCTTCTCGAACTCCAGCTCCATCCGGCTTTCCACCCGCCAGGTGCGCTCGATGTGCTCGGCCAACTCCCGGTTGAGTCGGAGGACCAGCTCGTCGGCCAAGGCCAGCGCCGCCTCGGGATCGTCCAGATTGGACTCAATGAAGAGGCTATCCGTGTCGCCGTAGAGCACTCGGTGGCCCGCTTTCTCGCAGCGCCCTTGCATCCACACCAGCAACTCACGGCCAAAGCTGGTGATCGCTCCCGCGATCAGCGGATTGTAGAACCGACAAGCGGGGGTACCCAGTACCCCATAGAAGGAGTTCATCAAGATCTTGATCGCCTGGCTGGCGACTTCGTCGCCGCGCCGTTTGGCCTCTTCGCGACGGGGAAAGAGACGGTCCAGCATGGCGGTGAGGACACCCGGCTGGCGGCGAAAGGCGGCTCCGTTGGGGGCCACGATCGCCTCCGCGGCATCGTCCTTGCCTCCCATCTCGTGGGGCGAGATGAAGCCGAGAGGATCGATCTGGAAGGTGCGAATCAAACTCGGGTAGAGGCTCTTGAAGTCAAAGACCAGGACATTCTCGTGCAACCCCGGCTTGGGCTCCAGCACATGGCCGCCAAAGTTGGCGGCGGTCGCCCCGCCGGGCGGCACCGCACCCACTGTCGGCGCCACCACGCCGCGATGGGACAACTCCTTCATGTAGAGGAAATCGAACGAGGCGATCGAAGCCGCCACCCGATCGGGCGCCATGCCGGTCAAGCGGCTGCGCTCCACCGCCAGCTCCACCAGATGCAACTTGTCGAGAATACCGGTGACCAGCTTGGCGTCCTGGAGGTTGTATTCGACCAAGCGATCACGGTGGTGTTTGAACATGTCGAGGATCTCGGCCCCGCGGTCGTCACCGGTCACGGTCTTGCCCTCGCCGAGGAGCTCGTGGGCGACGAAATCGAGGGCGTAGCTGTCCATCCGCACAAAGGCGCCGCGCAACAGGCGCAAACCATCGAGCACCACCCGGCCAGGGATAGTGACCTGTAGCCGCTCCCGGCCGCCTCGATTCTCCCGTAGCCGAACGCCGCCGGGCCCCCTACCGATCTCGAAGGCCACCCCGAAGCGCTCGGCCAGTTTGGCCAGGGTCGCCAGGTCGAAGTCGATCACGCTCCACCCGGTCAGGACGTCTGGATCCAGCTCACGGACCCGCTGACAAAAGGCCAGGAAGAGTTCGCGCTCCGAAGGAAACGAGCTGGCTCCCGCGGGGGCCTCCCAGCCCTCGGGGGTGAAGATCATCACCTCCGAGGCGCCACAACCATCGAGAGCGATCGAAAACAGGCGGCGCGCCTTGGGATCGGTTTCGATATCGAACGACAGGACCGACAGCGCGGGCGAGAACTCGGCCGGCGCCAACTCCGGTTGATCGAATACCAAGCCCACCCCATCGCGCCGCCGCGGGCTCCCGGTGATCTCCACCGCACCTTGGATCCCCCGCTCGATCAGGTAGCGCACGGCAAAGCGCACATCCGCCTCATGGCAGGCGATCCCCGCCTCCAGAAGGCGGTCGCGAAGGGCCGGTGTGTCGGAGGGAATTCTTACCTCCACCTTGACCACCGGGGCGCCACTCAAGGTCACTCGATCGGTCGCGCTCAGCGGCCGCGCACCCAGGGCCGCCGCGCGTTGC
>QIHU01000628.1 GCA_003231035.1 Acidobacteriota bacterium | reverse complement strand
TTCACCCCTAAGGCGTCCGGCCCCCACCCTCCCACCCACCCTCTTTTTTTGAGGGGTCCTTTCTCGAAGTCCCCCTCAGACGAAAAAGTGTCATTTTTCGTCTTTCACCCCACACGAGTCCGGCCTAGTCGGCCGGGTTCGCCTCGCGGCTCGCACGCTCCGCTCAGCACCCTGCCCTCCCCAAGACGCGAAGCGGCGAGGACTCAGTGGCCCACCCCGGACAGCGGTACCGAGAGCCGAGCGCAGCGAGGCGCGAGGACGAAAAAACACTCCACCCAAGAGTCGGTCTCTCCCGCGCAGTGGCCTAAGGCTGCGAGCACGGACCGTGGGAGGGCACGGATCGGATCTCTTCACAAAGCGGAGGTGATTGTTTGAACCCGAAGGGTGAGTTGCGCCGGAGCGTGAAGAGATCCGATCCGTAGGGCAACCATCCAGCCCCGCAGCCGCCCGGCCACTGCGCGGGAGAGACCGACTCGAACCCCCAGCGGGCAGCGCCCATGGATCCACACCCTCCAAACACCCCCAACTGCTCCGAAATGGGTGAGATCTTGAACAGGTGAGGTCTTGAACAGCCGGTGCTAACAGCGCGGTCCGCGGCCGCCCGGTGACTACGCGGGAAGCGAGCCCTAGCTACAGATCATCGCCTCGATGAAAATGGCGCAGGAGCTTGTGGAAGCCGGTGAGCATTTGGGTGAGGGCCTCCTCCTTGAGGGGAGGTAGCGTTTCTTGCAAGCCGAGGGTGCGGTAGATATCGACCGCGCCGCCGTTGGGGCCACTGCCGGTTTCCGCGATGACCGTTCCGGAGCGCTGATCGAAGCGAACCAGGGGGGTGCGTTCATTCACAATCTGTAGCGCGTTGAACAGATCGGCGAGGTCGACACGTAGTGCGCCTAGAATCTTTTCAAGGGTCTCGATGGATGGCCTCTGCTTGCCCGTCTCGTAGGCTGAAAGCATGGCCTTGGTGACCCCTGCTTCGTCTGCGAGTTCGTACTGTTTCTTGCCCTGCTTGTCGCGAATCCAGCGCAACGCCTTGCCTAGGCCATCGAATGAAGACATGCCGGTACTTTACAGAGGATCGTGTCTCGCCGCAACCTGTAAGTCCTTTGTTATCAAAATTTTACGTCTAAACGGAAATGTCTTGGAAAGGCGACAAAATATCTGTTTCAGGTGTCAACAGCATCTAAATTTACCCTGAACGCGGACTAATTTGCTGTAGCTACGCTATTTTTCTTCTAAATTGGAAATCTTCCCTTGTCGCGACTAAGTGTCCTGCCTTCTATTTTTTGTGGGCAAGTGTGGGTGGGCCATCGCTAGAACTTGTCGAGTTGGCGGTTGCCGCGGCGGCGTGAAGGAGGCGCAGCCAGGTAAGAAACCCTTCAAGCATCTGAGACAGGGCCTCTTCTTGCTCGACGGGAAGACGGTGAGAGAGGCCGAGCCAACGGTGGAGATCAATTTCCGACTCGGTTTGGCAGGCGCTAGCACTCCTCGCTGGCGCCAGAGGGTCAGCCGCTTTGCCCCTGGATCGAGGCTGTCCAGCATGCGCGGTGGAGGGGGCTTTGAACTCGCTCTCATCGCTGGGCACCGGTTGCTCACGTACGGTCTCTAGCACTCGAAACAGGCCGGGTAGATCGACACCGAGCGAATCGAGAATCTTCTCTAGCGTGCGCAGCGAGGGCTGACGCTTCCCTTTCTCGTAGGAACACAGCATCGCCTGTGTGATGCCGGCGGCCTGAGCTACTTCGCACTGCTTACGCCGGTGCTGCAATCGCAGCCAGCGCAGGGCTCTGTCAAGATTATGGAAGATGGGCATAGGGTGATTTCTCACCCCCCGCGCTGTGGGCGATGGTAGAGGATCCGTCGTCAGTACGCAAGGTGCAAGGATCAATCTTGGTTTGTGGGGTCGTTATCCGGCGTGGGGGTGGCGTGGGGATGTGGAGTGGTATGGGCCATCGACTCGAAGATGAAGCGGTTGATGCGCAGCAGCCCGTGGACGATTTCGGAGTAGCCTTCTTCTAGTGCATGCGGTAGAGGGGTCGACGGGTCGGATCCGCTGGTGAGGCCATCGACTCGTGGAACACCCGTCGGCCACCGACCGGGACGCCCCTTTTCGGCGGGGCCCTCACCGCGGGTCTGCTTCTTGTTGACCAAGCGCAGAGCCCAATCGAGATCTGCTAGAGAGGCACCGAGCCCGTCGAGGATCTTGTCGAGGGTTTTTACCTCGGGATTTGTCTTTCCGTTTTCGTAGGCGGACAGCATGGGCCCGGTAATCGCCGCCGCCTTCGCGAGTTCCTTCTGGTTGAGGCCACGGGTGAGGCGCAGTTGGCGTAGAGCGTGGCCAAGTTGGTCAAAGACAATCACCGTTCAGAATGTATAGACGGTAGTCCGTGTGCGCAACGTAAATCGTTATCTGTCAGTTCTTTACGTCTGCTGATAAGTCTTGCGAAGTCGGGTAACTCGATACACCCGAAGGCAAGACTGGCGTTGAACTGCCCCGGTTTGCGAGCACTATTTACGCCTATCGGGAAGAGCGGACTCTTCGCAGGGGTGGCAATTCCGTGCGCTTCGAGTGGCGGCTGAAGCGGTTTGGTGAGGCTAGGTTGAGGGCGGCGGGTAGCGTCGCTCCTCGCTGGACTTGCCGCTGGAACGAAAAAGCCCCCGCGGCGCGGAGGCGAAAAAGAAAAACTGAGGAGAGGATTTGCAGGCTAGAAGTCGTCAGCCTCCCACTCTTCCTTGCTCTGCACTTTCAACAGCTCCATTCCCTTTTTGGCCAGGGTTCGGTTGAGCTCGGCGACACCTTGATCGCGCAGAGAGTTGAAGTGCGTCTGGAACTCGTCTAGGCGTGTTTCCAACACTTTCTTGCGGTCCAACTGCGTTTGGCTCGGGCGACCTTCGAAGGCGGTGACACCCGCATAGAGGTTCGCCAGCTCCTCGCGAAGCTTTTCTTCACCGGACAACCAACCCGCTTCGTTGGTAGAGACCATGTTGGCGCGCAATTCGTTGTAGCTAGCGGTCACTTCTTCCAACGCCTTGCGCGTCTTGTCCTTGGGTTTCAATCCCTTGGCCAAGTCGCTAGCTTGATCCCGCACGCTGACCGCGGTCTCCACCAAGTAGGTGAGTTGACTGAGGTCGTTGTAGAGCGCCATCGAGGTGGCTTGCTGCAGGGCGCGGTCAGCGGCCGAGTGCGATGAGCGTGGGTCCGCGACCAGTTTCACGCTGCAGCTTGATCTTGTAGTTGCCCTCGGCGACCCGCGGGCCGACGAAAGCGGCGGCGAGCGAGCTGGCCGCCGGAACCTTGGGCGGAGCTAGCCGCATCGGCCAGAACACCCGGTTGATCCCCTTGCGCTTGCTGCCGGGAATCGTCGTGATCAACTCACCGTCGGCGGCGTAGACTTCCACCTTGAGATCGCCGAAGAGGTGACGCTTCTTCTGGTAGTAGGTGATCACCGCCGCTTCAGGAGGATTCAGCGCCACGTAGTCCGCGTCGCCGTTGAAGCCGAAGCTGGCACCGCTGGTCACCATCACTGTCTCTCGGCCGCCGAGTAGAGTGATGGTGGATTCCAAGACCTCGGTCGACAGACTGCGCAACGGAGTCAGGTCGTCGATGATGTAGATACCGCGGCCGTGGGTGCCGATCACCAGGTCGTGTTCCCGCGGGTGAATCGCCATGTCGTGCACCGCGACCTTGGGCAGGCCACCCTTGAAACGAGCCCAGTTCTCACCGCCGTCCACGCTCAGATAGAGGCCGAACTCGGTACCCAGGAAGAGCAGGTCGGGCGCAACGAGATCTTGGCGGACCACCCAGGCGTAGCCCTCGATGGCGTCGCTGGCCAGCGAGGTCCAGCTGGCCCCGAAGTCGGTGGTCTTGTAGAGGTAGGTACCCATCTCACCGGATCGGTGGCCGTCGATGGTGACGAAGGCGGTGGCCGCATCGTGCGGGCTGGCCTCGACGAACGAAACCCACAGCCCCGCCGGCACATCGGGAATGTTGCCGGTGACGTTGTCCCAGCTTTCGCCGCCGTTCTCGGTGACTTGGACATTGCCGTCGTCGGTACCGACCCAGATGACCTTGCCGTCCACCGGCGATTCGCTAATCGTGTAGATCGTGGTGTTGTTCTCAGCCGTCGAGTTGTCGATGGTGATGCCACCGGACTCCGCTTGCCGCTGACGTTGGGGGTCGTCGGTGGTCAGGTCGGGAGAGAGGGTCACCCACGACTCGCCATGGTCGCGCGAGCGCAGCAGATACTGGGAACCGTAGTAGAGGGTGCCCTCCTCGTTGGGTGACAGATGGATCGGAGTGTTCCAGTTGAACCGGTACTTCTCTTCTCCTTCCTTGGCGTAGGGCCTGATATCGCGCTGCTC
Organism: Acidobacteriota bacterium; assembly: GCA_003231035.1. Taxonomy (GTDB): domain Bacteria; phylum Acidobacteriota; class Thermoanaerobaculia; order Multivoradales; family SZUA-115; genus SZUA-115. The sequence continues at coordinate 4,331 of QIHU01000628.1, read as the reverse complement.
GCCTGTGGACAGACGAGTGCGAGAGAGGTTTCCACCCTGGAACTCAGAGTACACGTAGTCGTCATCGGCCGGGTCACGGAAGGTGAAGAAGCCGTCGCCGCCATTGAGGTTGTCCCAGTCGCGATTGGAGATCGTGCCAGTCTTCCCGCGCGAGGGAGCCATCCACGAACCGTTGTCTTGCAGACCGCCGTAGACGTTGTACGGGAAGTCCATGTCAAAACTGACGCGGTAGAACTGCGAAACCGGCAAGGTGCCGACGAAGCGCCAGCTGTGGGCTTGGTCATAGGAGATATAGACGCCACCGTCACTGCCGACGATGACCTCGTTGGAGTTGTTCGGGTTGATCCACAGGGCGTGGTGGTCGGGGTGGATATTGCCGAAAGAGAAGCCGCTGAACGGCGAGGTAAACGACTTACCGCCGTCGTAGCTCACCGACAGAGTCAACCCCGGCTTGTAGACCGTCTTGTAGTCGTTGGGGTCGACGATCACGGTGGCGAAGTAGAAGGGACGGGCGGTGACGTTGAAAGAGCTGTTGATCTTCTCCCAACTCGCTCCTAAGTCGTTGGAACGGTAGAGCGCGGTTTCTTTGCTTTCAACGACGGCGTAGACGACATTGGGCCGTGAGGGCGCCACGGCGACGCCGATACGCCCTTTGTCGCCACTGGGAAGGCCCTGGGTCAACTCGGTCCAGGTTTCGCCGCCATCGGTCGATTTGTGGAGGCCGCTACCGGGCCCACCCGAGTTGAAGAAATCGGGAGCGCGGCGGAACTGCCACATCGCGGCGTAGAGCACGTCGGGTTCCTGCGGGTCGATGGCCAGGTCGGCGCAGCCGGTGCCGTCGTTGACATAGAGCGTGCGCTGCCAAGTTTCGCCGCCATCAGTGGTCTTGTAGACCCCGCGCTCTTCGTTGGCGCTCCACAGCTGGCCGGTGGCGCAGACCCACACGGTGTCGCTATCTTTCGGGTGGACCTGAATTCGCGCGATGCGCTCCGAGTTGGCGAGACCCATCAGTTTCCAACTGTCACCACCGTCCGTGGTCCGGTAGAGGCCGGTACCCACCGAGGTGCTGTTGCGGGTCCACGTCTCCCCAGTGCCCACCCATACGGTCTCCGGGTTGGAGGGATCGATGCGAATGGCACCGATCGACTGGGTATGGTCGTCAAAAACGGGGCGGAAGATCACTCCGCCATCCGTGGATTTCCACACTCCGCCAGTGGCGGAGCCGACCCAGATGGTCAGGGGGTCCTCGGCGTGCGCGTCGAGGGCCGCGATGCGGCCACTCATGGTGGCGGAACCGATGTTGCGGGCCTGAAGGCCGCCGAAGGTGTTCGAGTCAATCTTGATGGCGGCATTCGCGGACGTTGCCGAAGTCGCGGCGACGGCAAAGACCGTGAAACAAACCAAGAGGCTCCTCAGCGTAAGACGCATGGGTTTTCTCCTCAACATGGAAATAGTCAAAGCTGGCCCATCCCCCCTTTGGCGAGGAGCCGGAAGAGTCGACGAGCCTTGTGAGGTCACGCCGGTTGCGAGGCGTGGCATTCTCGGCCGCGCCTCGGGGTTTGGAACGTGGAGTTAGAGTTCGAGACTCGCTGCCTCAGCTACCGCTGTTCTCGCCGTCCTCGCCGTCCTCGCCGTCCTCGCCGTTCTCGCCGTCCTCATCCGCGGGCGCCGCGGCGGGCATTGAGAACCGCTCTTCGTCGAGGTCGACGTTAATCTCCGCCTTCTCGATGGTGAACGCCTGGCCACTCGGTGCGCCCACGGCCTTGGATTCCATCGAGTGGGCAATCACCAAATCGCCGACCTCTTTGTAGTCGCCGATATCGGTTTCGGAGTCGATCATCTGGCCTTGCATCTCCGTCTTGGAAAGCTGCTTGAACTCCAAGCCGTAGTCGGTGTCGAGGAAGATGAAGTGTTCGTCGCCGTTCTTGAGGATCACCTTCAGCTTGTGACCGTCGGTGCCGTCGACTTCCTCGATTCCCAGATACTCGACCTGGTGGCCCTTTTCCTTCCAGTTGACCAGCGGTCCCTCGATGGCAGCCGCGGTGTCCACCAAGATCTTGCCTTGATCTTCCGGAAGCTTTTCGGGAGCGGTCTTGCCCATGATCGGCATGAAGGCCCAAGCGGTCTCGCCATCGTAGGCTTGGGTGATGGTCTGGCCTTGGATGGAGATATCCAAACGAATCTTGTTGGGACGTTGCCACTCCATCACCACCGGAACTTCCATGCCCGGGCCCATGGTCATCTTGCCGGTGAAGCGGGCGGTCTTCATGGCGGCGAGGTTCTCGGCGCCACCGTGGGCCTCGAGGTTCATCGCCAGAACCTCCTCGAGAGTCATTGTGGCCATCTCGGCCTCTTGAGCGAAGGCGATCGGCGCCATCGAGAGCGAGAGCACGGCAAGCGCGAAGAGCGGTCGCCTAATGGTATTGCGCAGCATGAACGGTCTCCTGTCTGAGTTTAAAGAGTAGTTGGCCCACACTCGCCATGGAGCCGTGAGCAGCATAGACCCTATGCCAGCGACCGCGCCGCGAAAGAGTTGGCGCACCGTTGGACAGGATCTCAATGCGGAGAGGTACGTCTAGCGAGACGAAATGTTCTCTGACAATCCTAAGCGGAAGCCCAGGGCGAAGGAACGTCCGGGAGCTAGCGGAGCCTTGTTATCGGCGGAGCGACGGTAGCTTTGGTCGAGGAGATTGTTGGCGGACAGAGTCAGCGCCCAGCGCTCGTCCAGCTGCCGCATGACGGAGGCTTTGAGTAGCTGTGCCGAGGCGATCACGAACTCGCCGCTGCCGGGATCGTCCTTGCCGTTTCTAAGGTCCAGAGCGGTGTTGAATCGCCAACTTCCGCGCTCATGACGAAGCGCCAGCCGGAGGCGATCGACCGGGATGTCGCCCAACGTAGTGCCCTCGTCGGAGCGGCCGCGCAAGCGGTGAGCGCTCCACGAGAGGTGCCACCCCTTGGCGGGCTGGAAGAAGCCCTCGAACTCGACCCCTTCGATGCGGCCGGAGGTAAGGTTGACGAAAGTGAGCGAGCCGGGAGCGGTCTCGATGCGCTCGATGTAGTCGTCGATCTCGTTGCGGAAGAAGGAGCCTGATACGAAGAGCCGCGTGCCGAACCAACGCAAGGACAGATCGGCGTTGAGCGAACGTTCGGGGTCCAACCCACCGTTGCCCACCACTTGGCCGCGGCCGGTGGTGCCGCTGAAGAAGCGCTCTGACAGACTCGGGAAGCGCAGCCCGGTGCCCAGGTTGGCCGCCGCCTCGAATCCATTCCCCAAGGGCACGGTGACGCCAGCGAAAAGGCTGGTCGCGGTGTCATTGAGACTCCTCGTGGTGGTTGCGTCCGTGGCGGAGTTTCGTTGCCCGAGCCAGGAGAAACGACCTCCGGCCTCGACGCTGACCTTGCCGAAACCACGCCGCAAGGAGCCGTAGGCGGAGAGTTCGTCCTCTTGGCCGTCGAGGGTGGTGACGGCGCTCGTCAGGGCGGTGTTGGTGGTGGCCAGGCGGTCGAAGTCGACTTGCCTTTCGGTGGCGGTGACCCCGCGCCGCGCGAAGTATTCGAAACCAAAGCGGGCCGTGGTGCGCCACCGTTCGAGTTCGACCTCGCGCACCGCGTTGAGGCCGAAGTCGAGCGCTTCGTTGTTGACCGTGTTGACCCGGTCGCCGACCCGGGTGGTCTTGGTTTCGAGTTCGTTCGGATGGGCAAAGAGGTTGAGCCGCCAGCCCTGGGTGGTGGTGATCCCGAAACGGGCCAGGAGGTGGCTCTCCTCAGGGTAAATGGTGACCCGGTTGGGAAAATCGGTGTTTGACTTCTGAATGTCGCGGCCCATGGAGGGCAGCAGCGAGAAGCTGTAGCTGCGACCGCTGGCTCCCTGCCACTGCTTGGAAAGGGTGGCGGAGACCTGTTCGAAGCCGCTGTTGAGCTCTTCGCCATCGGGTGTAGAGCTGTTGTTGGCGGTGCGGCGGGCGAGGTTGAACGACCAGCCGTTGGCGCCCCAGCCACCGGCAAAGTAGTTCTCGTCGCCATCGCTGTCCCAGCCGCCGGCCAACCAGGCGGCGGTCGAGGCGGCGGGGAAGACTTGCATCACTCCGCCTAGCGCTCCCGAACCGTAGAAAGTCGAGGCCGGCCCGCGCAGGACATCGATCGAACCGATCAGCAGCGGATCGACGAACGAAGTGGCGGCGCCGGCCCGGCGTTCGGTGACGATCCGCATGCCGTCGATCAAAGTCAGCACTCGGTTGCGCGAGACTCCCCGGATCGACACTACCTGGAAAAGACCGCCCTGGCCGTTCTCGCTGACCCCCGCCACCGCCGTGACCGCATCGCTGATGGTG
>QIHU01000473.1 GCA_003231035.1 Acidobacteriota bacterium | reverse complement strand
GCGCGGTCCCGTCGGTAACCCACAGCTCGCTACCGTGCGCTGAATCCTGAGCGTCGAAGAAAACTTGATCTTCGGCGGGAGCGGACTCACCGAGCAACAATAACAGAACCTGCCGTAGCGAGGAGGTCTGGCGATCGAGATCCACCAACAGCTCAGTCCCTTGCGCGGTGCCGTCGCTAGTGTGGAACTCTCGGCCGTGCGATGGGTCCGTGGCCTGGAATATCCAGCGCTGGTTCAACACGGCGCAGCTAAAATAATTGCCGAAGAAAGAGGAATCCTCCGGCCCAGGATTGAGGTCGGCCAGTTGACGAGTTCCCGCGGTCGTGCCGTCGCTCAACCACGGCTCCGATCCCGAGATTCCATCTTGGGCAAAGAAGAGAAGTTGCTCACCATCGGTGCAGGGAGGTACGGCGAGTGGCACCAGAAATCCCAACCCGTGTGCTGGCCCAGGGCTCAAGTCCTTGACCAGCTCAGCACCGCTACCTCGGCCCGCGGTTCGCCAGAGCTCGCCACCCAGATCTTGGGTAAACGCCGACAGGAGAAGATGAGAGCCCACCACCGCGATCGGCCTGGCGCCGGAACTCTCTATTCCTGGTTCGATATCCGCTACCAGTTCGGTGCCTTCCGCCGTGCCATCCGTCACCCAGAGTTCAGTCCCCAAGGAGGGCACATAAGCCCGAAAATAGACCTCACCGCCAAAGGCAAGAAAACCGACCGGGGAGTCTCCTCCGAAGTCGATACGCATCGTGCCCTTCGTCGTTCCATCGCTCACCCCTAGCCCCGAGGCAGTGGTGAAGAAAACCCTCTCTCCATGGGTGAAAACCACGTGCCGCCGACCCAGTGGTGAGGACCCCAAACTCACCGATCCTGCCGGGCCGGGTACTAGGTCGAGTAGAAGCTCAGTCCCGGCCCCTGTTCCGTCGCTGATCCACGGCTCGGCGCCGTGCGCTGGATCGCTGGCGATGAAGAACAGTTGCTCCCCGAGGGCGGCTAGGGTTCTGGGCTCGCCGAGCGGTCCCTGACCTAGAGCCGTCGGCGACAGCTTGTGTGTCCCAACGGCGGTTCCGTCGCTGACGAACAACTCTTCCCCTGCTCCGCGGCCTAGATCGGCCACGAAGAACACTCTGTTGCCTGTGACGGTCAACCAACGAGGCGCTGCCCCGCTAGATTCCACCAGATTGGCCACCATCCAGGTACCGGCACTGGTGCCATCTGAGCGCCATAATTCCTGACCGTGCACTCCGTCGTCAGCTGCGAAGTAGAGAACTCCGTTCATTGCCACCAACTCGGCATCCCACCTACTCCAACAATAGCCAGGGCAAATGTCGCGCACCAACCGCGTCCCGGTCAACGTACCGTCGCTCATCCACAACTCTTGCCCATGCACACCGTCATCGCCCAGGAAATAGAGCAAACCACCCATTTCGACAAAGTTGGGCGTGGGAGCGCCCAAAATTGAGCGCGGTACCTGCTGATCCGCGATGTCGGCCAGCAAGGTCGGTGCTGCCTGTCCAGCAGCTCCTATCACCGTCGACAGGAAGAGCACGACACCGAGTACTACAGTCCAAAGAGCGGGCAGTCGCTTTCGCATAGCTGGATCCAGATCTCGTTGAGCATGGGAAGAAGGGCTCCAAATGGGAGCAATTGTGTGGATTCTAACACTGCGCCAGACGTCATGGGAACACCATTGACCCGGAACTTATCCCCCTCCGAGCCAGTCCAAGAGGCGGAGGACCACCCTTCTTTCGCCAACCGGGAACCTTTTCCTCCTACTACCGTAATAGACTCGTAGAGTCAGACTCGTCCACTTCAACCACTCCATGGAGGGTCGTACCTTGGATCGACGTGAATTTCTCCGCCTTACCGGCCTCGGTATGGGTACCTTGGTTATCCCGACTTTCGGCGGCGCGCGGCCTCTCCTGGGGGCCACGACGCCCATTCCGGCCGGCGATAAGAAGGCCCTCGCCGATGTGGCGCTCAATGCCGCCAAGGCCAAGGGCGCCTCGTATGCCGATGTCCGCATTGGCCGCTATTTGAACCAGTTCTTGTTCACCCGTGAGGACAAGGTCCAGAACATCGTCAATACGGAGTCTTACGGGGTGGGAGTCCGGGTGCTCGCCAACGGCACCTGGGGCTTCGCCGCCACCTCCAACGTCAACAAGGACTCGATCGCCAAAGCCGCCGAGCAAGCGGTGGCCATCGCCAAGGCCAACTCGAAGTTCCAGACGACTCCGGTCCAGTTGGCGCCGGTCAAGGGGGTTGGCGAGGTCAGTTGGAAGACCCCGATCAAGAAGAACGCCTTCGAGGTTCCGATCTCCGAGAAGGTCGATCTGTTGATGGCGACCAACCAGGCGGCGCTCAAGAACGGCGCCAATTTCGTCAACTCGATCATTTTCCAGGTCAACGAACAGAAGTACTTCGCCTCGACGGACGGCTCCTACATCGACCAAGACATCCACCGCCTGTGGCCCACCTTCGGGGTCACCGGCATCGATGAGAAGACGGGCAAGTTCAAGAACCGAGCCGCGTTGTCGACCCCGGTGGGTATGTCGTGGGAGTACCTCGACGGCAAAAAAGAAGACAAAGTGGCGGGCGTCACCACCCGCTACGGCAAGTCCTACGACATGGTCGAGGACGCCGCGCTCGCCGCCCAGCAGGTCAAGGAGATGCTCACCGCCGAGCCGGTCAAGCCCGGCAAGTACGACATGGTTCTCGATCCGACCCACATGTGGCTGACCATTCACGAGTCGGTCGGCCATCCGCTGGAGCTGGACCGCGTTCTGGGCTACGAGGCCAACTACGCCGGAACCAGTTTCGCCACTCTCGACAAGTGGAAGAGCAAGAAGTTCAACTACGGCTCGAAGAAGGTCAACCTAATTGCCGACAAGACCCAGGTCGGCTCACTCGGCGCCGTGGGCTACGACGACGAAGGGGTCAAGTGCAAAGAGTGGGACCTGGTCAAAGAAGGTACCTTGGTCAACTACCAAGCGATTCGCGACCAAGTCCACATTCTGGGCGAGAAAGAGTCCCACGGCTGCTGCTACGCCGACAGCTGGAGTTCGGTCCAGTTCCAGCGCATGCCCAATGTCTCGCTGGTTCCGGGTAAGGAGAAAAAGACGGTGGACGAACTGATCGCCGGAGTCGAAAAGGGGATCTACATCGTCGGCGCCGGCTCCTTCTCGATCGACCAGCAGCGCTACAACTTCCAGTTCGGTGGCCAGCTCTTCTACGAGATCAAGGACGGCAAGATCACCCGCATGCTGCGCGATGTCGCCTATCAGTCGAACACCCAGGAGTTCTGGAATTCCTGTGTCGATCTCTGCGACGAGCGCGACTACCGCGTGGGCGGCTCGTTCTTCGACGGCAAGGGTCAGCCCGGGCAGATCAGCGCCGTTTCGCACGGTTCGCCGACGGCCCGTTTCAACGATGTCAACGTCATCAACACCGAGCGCAAGCTGGGCTGACTGGAGGAGCTCGAAAATAATGGCAATCCTGACCCAAGACGACGCCAAGGCGATCCTGACCAAGGTGCTCGCCATGTCCAAGGCCGAAGGTTGCGTGGTCAACCTCGGCGGCGGCAAGACCGGCAACATTCGCTACGCCCGCAACACCGTCAGCACGGCGGGGGTGGTCGACGACCTCTCGCTGGCGGTCAATTCCAACTTCGGTAACCGCCAAGGTGTGGCGACGATCAACGAACTCGACGACGCTTCGCTGGCCAAGGTGGTCAAGAGTTCGGAAGAACTGGCCCGTCTGGCGCCTGAAAATCCTGAGTTCATGCCGCCACTCAAGTCTCCTGGCAAGTATCTCAAGTCCAAGGCTTTCTTCGATTCGACCGCTAAAATTGACCCCAAATACCGCGCCCAGGTCGCCTTCTCTTCGATCCAGCCGGCGAAGAAGAGTAAGCTGGTCGCCGCGGGCTACCTGGAGGACTCAGCCGGCTTTTCGGCGATGATGAACTCCCAGGGCGCCTTCGGCTATCACGTTGAAACCGACGTTGATTTTTCCGTCACCATGCGCACGGAAGATGGAACCGGTTCCGGCTGGGTCAATCACGACTTCAACGATGCCGACAAGCTCAAGGCTGGAGCGGCGTCGCGGATCGCGATTGACAAGGCGTTAGGATCGCGCGAAGCCAAGGCGATCGAGCCTGGCAAGTACACCGTCATCCTCGAACCGGCCGCGGGTAGCGGCCTGGTCCAGAACATGTTCTTCGGCTTCGCGGCCCGCCAGGCGGACGAAGGTCGGAGTTTCATGTCCAAGAAGGGTGGCGGCACCAAGCTCGGCGAGAAGATTGTCGACGAGCGGGTTACCGCGTACTCCGACCCGACGCACCCCGACATTCCGGCACAGCCCTTTACCGGTGACGGCCAACGCCGCGAGAAGGTCGCCTGGATCGAGAAGGGCGTGGTCAAGAATCTCTTCTACTCGCGTTTTTGGGCCAAGAAGAAGGAGGTCAAACCGGTCCCCTTCCCCAGCAATGTGATCATGGAAGGCGGTAGCGGTAGCATCGCGGACTTGGTGCGCGACACCAAGAAGGGCATATTGGTGACCCGGACTTGGTACATCCGTATGGTCGACCCGCAGAGCGTATTGCTCACCGGTTTGACCCGCGATGGGACCTTCTTCATCGAGGACGGCAAGATCGCCTTCCCGATCAAGAACATGCGGTTCAACGAGAGCCCTATCATCATGCTCAACAACATTGAAGCGCTAGGCAAGCCGCAGCGCACCGGTGGCAGCATGATTCCGCCAATGAAAATCCGTGACTTCACTTTCTCTAGCCTGTCAGACGCGGTCTAGCAGGTAGCCAGCTTATCCATCATGACCTCCGTCGGTTCGGCGTTCCAGTTCCGCAACAGACTCGTCCAGAATAGACTTGCCGCGCCATGAAAGATTTTGTGTTCACGCGGCTGCAATACGATTCGGGCGACTGGGACGTCGACCAACGGATGCCCTCGAACCTGCTCAATTCACTGATCGAATACACCACCCTCTCTGTCGAGACCGAGGAGAAGGTGGTGCCCTTGGCCGATCCGGCGATGGTGCACGCCCCGTTTTGCTACCTCTCAGGCCATCGCCTGGTGCAGTTCTCAGCCGAGGAGCGGCGCAATTTCGAACGCTACGTGGAGCACGGCGGGTTCGTCTTTGTCGACGATTGCAACCATGACATCGACGGCCTCTTCGCGCGCTCCTTCGAAGCGCAGATGGCCGAGATCTTCGGCCCGAAGGCGCTCGCCAAGATCGCCGACGACCATCCCTTGTACCACTCCTTCTTCGACTTCGACGAAGGCCCGCCCACCACCTCCTTCGAACTCAATGGCTGGGGTGACGACCTGGTGCACGATTACCTCAAGGCGATCACCGTCGACGGCCGCATCGGCGTTTTGTACAGCAACAAGGACTACGGCTGCGAGTGGGACTACGACTTTCGCAACAAGCGCTGGCTCGCCGAAGACAACACCAAATTCGGGGTCAACATCGTCCTCCACGCGTTGACCGCGTAGG
>QIHU01000461.1 GCA_003231035.1 Acidobacteriota bacterium | reverse complement strand
TCCCGACATTGTCGGCACCATCCAGTACGACAACGACACACCCTTCAACCGTGAGGCGGTGACCGATGCGACGGTCGGCAACCGCTTCGACATGGGCGCGACCGGCACCCACTCGATCACCGCGGTCAGCTTCCGCTTGGCGCAAAACTACGGCGCCAGCCTCAACATGACCCTGTGGGACGTCAACGCGACCTCCCTGGTCGTCCTGGTGCGCAACAACATCACCGGCTTGCCGGCCACCACCGTGACCGCAACGGTGTTCACGGCCGCCTTGGCCACACCGATCGCGGTGCACTCCGGTAGTTTTGTGGGCGGCCTCCACAACACTTTCTACACAGGGCTAGGTTGCCCTTCGAACACGGCGCTCAACGGTACCTGCGACGGCGTCGCGCTGACCGCTGGCACGGTGAACCCGGGCTTCGGCTTTCACGCCGCTCAGGTGCAACTCGCCGGCGGTGCCTTCACCCCGCCGACCCTCACCGTTTCGACGGCCGTGGTGACCGACTTGGCGCCGAACGCCATTTTCCGCGTCACCGGGTGGAGCTGATGAACTTCGAAATCGAGTAGAGAGCCTGCACCGCGGGCTCTTTAGCTTCCCTACTATTCGAACTCGGTCCGCCGGCTCGGCCTCTCCAACCCGAGCCGGCGGATCTGTATTGAGGTGTTCGACATCTTCGTTCACTGCTTGTTGCTGGTGGTGCTCGCCGCTTCGGGCGAAGCCACCGCTTCCAGTCCCAGCTCTACCGTCTTAGCCCACTTCGACGGCGGCTTGGTGACCCTCGACGAGGTCGCCATCCTGCACCAGAAGCGCCCCACCACCACCCCGGAGAAGGGTGACGCGGCTCGTAAGGCGGCGAAGAATGCCGCCGCGTGCCGACGCCAGATCGAGGCGGTGGCGATTGAGAAGTACCTCGCTGCTCATTTCGACCCCAACGAAGAACCCCGTTTCGCGACCTGGAGCGAGGTCTTGGTCTGGGACGCCGAAGCGACCGCCCTCGGGCGCGCGGTTCGCGCCGCCGCGGCCCCCTCTCGGGCTCAAGTCGACGCCACCATGGCCAAGTCGCCCTTGGTTCAGCCGGTGCCAAAGCGGTGGAATTTGCAAACCCTTTTCCGCCGCGTGGAGGGCGAAGCGTCGCTCGAAGAGCGGGCCGCCGTACGCCAAGAGATCGAATCGTTGCGCCAACGACTGGTGGCCGGCGAGGATTTCTCGCAGCTAGCCCGGCAGCACTCGCAATCGTCGAACCGCAGACGGGGAGGCAGGGTCAATGCCGTTCGTCTGGCCGATCTCGCGCAACCGGTGGCTGCCGCGGTGGCCCAACTCGAAGCGGGGCAACTCAGCCCGCCGGTCGAAGTCGAGGGCGGTTTCGCTCTGGTGCTGGTGGTCGAAGAGCTGCCAGCCAAGAAGCCAGACCTCAAGCTCGCCCGCCGCCGGGCCCGAGGCCGGTTGCACCGCGAAAAGGCCAAGGCCGCGGTGGAAGCTCTCTCCGCTCGCCTTTTGAAAATGGCGCACGTGGAGTCACCACCGAGAAGTACCGCCCAGCCACCGAACTGGCTGGCACGCTACCGTGTCGCGGGCCACACCCGAACCTTGAGCGTCGCCGAATTGGAAGCCTACTTGCAGTACCGGAAAATTAATCGCCCAGTGCGGGATCTACCGGCCGAACAGCTCAAGGCTCGGATCGAAGAGAGGATCTTGCTGGAACTTCATGCAGCCGAAGCGAGACACCGCGGCCTGGCTGACGATCAATTGCTGCGTCAGGCCGTTGACAACAAGTTGCGCCAACTGCGCGCAAACAGCGCCCTGGCGGTGAGGGTCGAGCGCCTGGTGAAGGATCCCGACCCGGCACAGGTCGAGGCCTTCTACACGGCCAATGCCGACCGCTTGCGCGAGGTTCAAACGGCCCACGTTCGGGCCATCGAGACGCAGCTGGACGCAGCCCGCCCGGCGGCTTTCTATGAGCGCATGCGGCAACTCGGCCTCAAAGCGCGCTCGGGCGAGCTGACCTTCGAGCAGGTGGCGCAAGCGCTGGGCTCCGACACAACGGTGCAGGATCTCGGTTGGCTCACTGACGATCAGATGTGGCTCCTTGGCCCCGCCCCCTTCCAGGCGCTCCAAGGGCTGAGCGGCCGGCAGGTGACGGCGATGGTGCGGGAGGGGCGCACCTTGCGCATTCTGCAAGTGGTCGAAGTCCGACGCCAGCCAACGCCATCGCTGGCCCAAGCGAGACCGCGGATCGAGTCCATCTTGCGCAACCAGGCACGCGCCAGCCAGCGGAAAACGGTGCGCGGACTCGTGATTGAGGAAGCGGAAATTCAGTTGACCCCAGAGGCGAAAGCTCGATGCAAGTTCGACGACTCCTAGCCACCGCCCTACTCGGGTTGTCGGCGGTACTGACCGGGGCTTGCTCCACCGAGAAGCCGCTGAATGTTCTGATCGTCACCCTAGACACCACCCGCGCCGACCATCTTGGAGCGTACGGCAAGAGGGGCGCTCGCACCCACAACCTCGACCGCCTCGCCGCCGATGGGGTCGTCTTCGAGAACTGCTTCACGGCGGTGCCGGTGACCCTTCCGTCGCACTCGACGATCTTCACCGGCACCTATCCGATGGCCCATGGGGTTCGCGACAACGGTCTCTTTCAACTTCCCGCCAGCGCCCTGACCCTGGCGGAGATTCTGCAAGAGCGCGGCTACCGGACCGGCGCGGCGATCGGCGCCTTTCCCTTGACCTCGGAGTTCGGCATCGAGCAAGGATTCGAGTTCTTCGACGACCACGTGACCATCGCCAGCGAAGACTACCGCGGTGGGGTGGACGAGGCGGCGGCCAGCCTCTTCTTCGACGAACGCTCCGCCCCTCGGGTCAACGACGCCATCTTGCCGTGGCTGCGATCGAATGGTGACCAGCCCTTCTTCGCCTGGATTCACTACTGGGACCCGCACCAGCCCTTCGTCGCTCCGCCGCCCTACAGCCAACTCTTCGCCCACGACCCCTACCAAGCCGAGATCGCTTTTGTCGACCAAAGTCTGGGGCGCATTCTCGACGAACTTGAACGCCAAGGAGTCGCCGAGCGCACGATCGTCGTGGTCACCAGCGATCACGGCGAGGGTCGAGGCGAGCACGACGAAGAGACCCACTCTCAGCTCGCCTACAACACCACCCTGCACGTCCCGCTGATCCTGCGCGTTCCGGGCCTCGAAGGGGGCCACCGTATCCGTCGCCGGGTCGGCACGGTGGACATTTTGCCGACCGTGCTGGAGCTCCTCGACCTACCGGTGCCGGAGCAAGTGCAGGGTCGCTCGCAGGCTCGCCTAATTCGCCAACGCTCAGACGAGCCCTCGCGCGGCCTCTACTACGCGGAAACCCTCTCGCCGCGCTTTTCGCACGGCTGGGGCGAGCTGCGCGCCCTCTTCGAGGGTGACCTCAAGTACATCCACGGGCCGCGCCCCGAACTCTTCGACCTTCAGGCGGACCCCGGAGAGTTGCATAACCTGGTGCCGAGCCAGCCGCAACAGCACCAGCGGATGGAAGCAGCCTTGGCCGCCTTTATCGCCCGCAACGCGCAGGCCACCAGCTCGGACGCGGCGCAGGAGGTCGACCCGGAAACGCGCCAACGGCTACTAGCGCTGGGGTACGTCTCGGCCGGGGGAGCAGCACCGGACCAGGTTGTCGAGGAACTGCGTTCAGACGGCGACCCACCCCAGGATCATATTCGCGACATCAACCTGTCGAGCCAAGCCAAACAGGCCCTCACCCGGGGCGACCACCTCGCCGCCCGCGAGCTGGCCTTGCAACTGGTGGCCCGCGATGTCGACAACCCCTTCTTCCGTTCGATCCTGACCATGGCCTATCTGCGGCTAGGGCAAGTCGACCAGGCGGCCCAGGTCGCCAGCGAAAGCGCGCGCATCAACGGCCTCAACGCGGATGCCTCTCTCGATGCGGCGCAAGCCCTGTTCAGGTCCGGCAAACGGGTTCGCGGCATCGAGCTGGCAGAGCGCTGTGTCGACGACTTCCCCACCGCCCCCGGCCTCTACCTGTTGGCCGAGATGGTCGCCGTCGAAGGCGACGAGGCACGCCAAGAAGAGCTGTTGCTGCGCGCCGTCGAACTCGACGGCAACTTCGCGCGCGCTCGGCGTAGCCTGGCAATCCGCCTAGCGAACACCGACCGGCTAGATCAAGCGCGACCCCATTTCACCGAACTGCTGCGCCTAGAGCCACGAAACCCCCGCAACCACTTCAACTTCGCCGTGGCACTCCAATCGAGCGGCCGGCCAGCGGAGTCGGTGCGCTACTTCGAGCGGGCCATCGAGCTCACTCCACGCTACTGGGCAGCCCACCTGGCCCTGCTGACGACGCTGCGTCAACTCGGCGACTTAGCCGCCCTGCAAGCCGCCTTCGACCGGCTAGAGGCGAGCTGTAACGAACCGAAAATCCTGCGCCGGGGCCGACTCTTGCTGGAGAAGCCATGAACCGGAGATCCCTCTCATCCCTCGTCCTGGTGCTGTTCGTCGCGGGGTCGAGCGCTTGCAGCCCGCCAGAAGCACCCGTGGTCGACCCGGCGGTGGTCGCCCAGTACGACGGGGGCGAAATCCTCCTGGCCGAGGTGGAAGAGGAGCTGCGCGGCCGTACCGCTTCCAAGGCCACTTCCACCGAAGACTGGCTGGCGCTCTATCGAACCACCGCCCACGACCTCCTGGTACGACGGCTGGCCATGGCGGCGAGCGACGACGAAGAGTTGGCGCTGGCGCCTGCCTTGGCGCGAAAACTAGACGATGCGCACCGCGCCGCGCTTCGCGGCCAGCTGGTTTCCACGATCCAGCTACCGAAGGCGGAACCGATCACCCAAGCGCAGCTGAGGAGCGTCTACGAGGAACGCCACGAACTCTTCCTGCGCCCAGAACAACGCAACGTCTGGCACCTCTTTCGCCGCCAACGCACCGGAGAGAGCCCGCAAGAGGCTCACCGAGCCCTCACTGAGCTGGCCAGCGGTCCATCGAGCCCAGCGGAGTTTCGCTCCCTGGCTGGCAAGCACTCCGACTCCGAAACGCGAGCCCTCGACGGGCGCCTTGGCTGGTTAGGGCGAGGCCGCCTACCGCCCAAGCTTGAGGCCGTGGTGTTCTCGCTCGCCGAAGGGACGGTCAGTGAACCGCTCGCGGTACCAGGAGGCTGGACGGTCTTCTTCGTCTCGGACGCCCTGCCCGCCCGGCAATTCAGCTTCGAGGACGTCTCGGTGGCTCTGCGAGTGCTGCAAAGCAACGCGCGGCGGCGCGAAAACCTAACGCGGGAACTCGATCTTCCAGAGCCACTCGAAGGCTCGATCCTCAGCCCCTCAACGGCACTGCTAACGGCGATCCTCGGCCGCGCGCCCACCGCTATCCTTGAGATCGGCAACCACACGATCACTGGTGCACAGCTCGCCGACCGCTTCGACGCGCAGACCCCACCCTTAGTCTCCCTGCCGGCGCAACTGCGCGTCGAAGACCTCTACGCGGGCGAGAAGTTCGCCGCCCTCCTAGACCTCGAAATCGAGCACCGCGGCATGGTCGACGACACCGAACTGATGCGCGAGATCGAGACCAACCTGCTACCGCTGCGCACCTCGCTGCGGGCCGAGAACCAGATCCAACAGTGGCTCGAAGAGCGAGCCGCCAGCTCGCCAGACCTCGAACGCTTCTTCGCCGACAACCGCTTCCTCTACCAAACCGAGCCGGCGATGCGGGTCCGAGTGTGGTCCCTACCCCTGCCCGTCGGCTCCAGCTCCTCAACCGCCGCCTTGGCGGGCCGAGTCGCCAACCGTCGCGACCAGCTGGAACTGGCCAACGACGCACTGAACAAACTAGCGACGGAGATCGGCGGCAAGGTCGACGACCTAGGCTGGATTCAAGGCGACACCTTGATGACTCTAACCCCCAAGGTGCGCCACTACCTCACCAAACTCTCTGGAGTCGGCCTCACCGACCTGCACATCGCTCAAGTCACCACGATCAAAGAGCCGGTGGAGCAACCCTTCGAAGAGGTCCGGGACCAAGTCCTCGCCGACTTCCTGCAACGCTCCAAGCAGGATCTCTACGCCGACCTGGTGGGCGAGTTGACGACGGAGAATCACTTCCGCTTTCTGGAAGATCACGTTGCCAGGGTGCTGGAAGCTCCTGAGCCAGCGGATCCACTCTCACCGTAGACCGGCGCCGACTGGGAGCCTGCCGGAGACTAAGTAGCCGAGCCGAGTTCCTCG
Organism: Acidobacteriota bacterium; assembly: GCA_003231035.1. Lineage (GTDB taxonomy): Bacteria > Acidobacteriota > Thermoanaerobaculia > Multivoradales > SZUA-115 > SZUA-115. Next base: position 2,442 of record QIHU01000461.1, on the reverse strand, counting down.
GGACTCAAACCCACCGCCTTCCACAGGAAACCGAAGCTGGCCGGCTCCCGCCCTTCGGCTTTGGCTCGTTTGTTCTCATCAAACTCATAGGTCCTGAGCAACTCGATCACGGCCCCTCGCTGTTGCTGATCCGCGACCGCCTGACGAGGGGTGGCGTCGCCGAGAGCTGGTATGGGTTCGTCCGGCCAGTTGCGGTAGATCTGCTTGTATACGGTTTGGATGAGAGCGGTTTTCTCCTCGGGAGGCAGCTCTTGACCCGGTGAGGGCCGAGTCGGAGGATCGAAGTTTTCCACCTGCGTACTCATCGGATCCACCAGCTCACGCAACCGGTAGACCAGCGCATCGCCCGCCAGATCCTCGAGCCAAACGCGCTCGGCATCGGCCCCTTCCAAGGTGCTCGCGCAAAACTCAAGTCGGTCTCCTTGGATCGGAACCAGTGTGAAGAGTGCCCGGCTCATCCCGTCCCCCATCTCTTCAAACCGAGTCCAACCTCGCGATCGATCACCGTCCACGTCGGGCTGCTCAGCCAGTACGTTCTCGAGGCGGTCCCAATCCTGGACCTCGTAGTGATCCGTGACCAGCAGAATCGATTCCCCCGAGGAAGAATCGATCAACTCTGGGAGGGGAGCCACCAGAGTCTTGAGCCAGGCGTCGCCGATCAGGAAGGCAATGCTCTCCCGTTCGTCCTTCGCACACTCGCATTCTTCGATCACCCCCAAGATCTCCTCTCGCAGACTGAGGTAGGTCTCCCGCGGGATCGGGTACAACGCACCGCTCAAGGCCCACGGTTCACCGGGGATCAGCCGCGCCCCGAGGACATCTCCCCGCTCAAACGAACGCGAACCGGCCTTTTCTTCCACCCAGACCGACGACGATGGTTCCCGATTCAGCGTGTCGCGCAAACGCAACCCCTCGCCGGGGCGGGATTCTTCCACCTCGTACAAACTCATCGAGCGAGTACACAGATCCTCCAGACTACGCCGTTGCTCCGCCTCGAACGGCGGACCTCCGGGCCCAAGCAGGAGCTCACTGACCAGAATCAAGTCCCCATCCACCTCGATCTCCCCCTCAGCGAGGAGCCATTCCGAGGAGTTGATCTGCACCATCTCCGTCAAACCCACTGGAAGCTCTCCTAACGTCTCGCGCTCATCCTCGAACAGGCCCCCAAAGAAGTTTGCCCAGAGCGTCTCGTCCACCTCATCCGGGTAGCGATCCATCAGCCAATCCAGGGCGATACTGGGACCTTGGCCCCGCTGATAGTCCACATTCGCCGCCTCGCGCTTCCGGCGCAGGCAGCAGCGTTTGTACTTCTTGCCACTACCGCAGGGACAGGGGGCGTTGCGACCGGTGTGGTTCATGTAGTGCTTTCCATCACGGTGAGAGCTCGGCGGTGAAGTGGCACTTCGCGGTGCCGCTCGCGGTGCTAGGAGTTCCTTGCCGTCTTCTGACCGAGGATCTCAAGAAAACTGCGTGGTAGATTCAAAAGCATATCGCACCATTTGCCGAGCTTCGCCAACGCCAAGGAGAGCCTTGCGCTAGGCCGGAGGTCCCTCACACCCAGTCGGGAAGGAGGCTTGATCGTGGCCCCGGAGACCCAGAAATCGTCACTGCCCACGCCGAAGACGCGAGAAGAGTTACAAGCGCTGCTCGGGCGAGCCTCCGAGCTGGAGCACATCCTGATGTGCGCCTATCTGTTCACCGCCTACACCCTCAAGCAGGATGCCAGCGAGGGCGGTTTTTCGGACGACTCGGCATTGCGTGGCCAGCAGTTGGCGGCGGTGGCGAGCTGGAAGGGCAAGATCACCGGTGTCGCCATCCAGGAGATGCTGCATCTGGCCCTGGCCTCGAACATGCTGTCGGCGATTGGCGGCGTGCCCCAGTTCAGCCGCCAGAAGCTCAACTTTCCGATCAGTTCCACCACCATGGCCGAGACCTTCGGCTACGGCGGCCGCGCCTGGCTCGGCCTGTGGCCCTTCTCCGAGATGACGATCAAGCGGTTCGTCTGGTACGAGGCCTTCGAGCATGAGCAGTTTCCCGGCCCGCTGTGGGATGGCAAGTTCCCGCTAGTGAAGCTGCGCGACCCCAACGCGCCGCTGCGCGGTCTTGAGAACCAGCAGGTCAGCAACCTGGTGGAGTTGTACGAAGCCATTGCCCACGGCTTGATCTTCTTGAACACCAAGCTGGGGCCCGACGGCCTCTTCAAGCCCGAGTACCGCTCGCGACAGGTCACCGACCAGGAAGTCACTGGCCTGTTCAACTTCCCGCCAGCGACGATCGTCGTCCACGGCCAGGTTAAGAACCGGCCGCTGCTCAACCGGGTGACCGATCTGCATTCGTCCCTGACCGCGATTAACACCATCATCGTGCAGGGCGAAGGGGATGTCGACGAGTGGCAAGAGTTCATCGACGAACTCGATATTCCGGCCGACTGCAAGGTCTTCC
>QIHU01000644.1 GCA_003231035.1 Acidobacteriota bacterium | reverse complement strand
GGTGAGGCCGGCTTTTTTGGCGTAGTAGCGGAAGGAGCGGAAGCTCATTCCCACCAGCTCGGCGGCTTGGGTTTGAACGCCGTTGCAGCGGTCCAGGGCTTGTTCCATCAAGCGAGCCCGGATCTCTTCCATGTGGGACTCTAGGTCAAGCCCCTCTTCGGGTAATTCGATCGCCAGGGACCGATCTCGCCGCCGGCTGAGAAGGTGGACCGGTAGATCCTTGGTGGTGATCGGGTCGTTGGTGGAGAGGGCGAGAGCTCGTTCGATAATGTTTTCCAACTCGCGCACGTTGCCTGGCCAGTCGTAGCCTTCGAGCATCTTGATCGCTTCCATCGAGATCTTGCGCGGTTCCACGCCGGGCTCGGTCGAGTACTTGGTGAGGAAATGGTCCGCCAGTAGCGGGATGTCTTCCCGGCGCTGGCGCAGCGGGGGCAAGTCGATGGGGATGACGTTGATGCGATAGTAGAGATCTTCGCGAAATTGACCCTCGCGGATCCTCTCTTCCAAATCGCGGTTGGTGGCCGCCACGATCCGGGTGTCGACTTGCTCTTCGCCGGTGCCGCCGACTTTTCGAATGCGTTTCTCTTGCAGAGCACGTAGCAGTTTGACTTGCATCGCGGGCGTGGTCTCGCCGATCTCGTCGAGGAATAGGGTGCCTCCGCTGGCCTCTTGGAAGAGCCCTTTCTTCTCCTTGACCGCGCCGGTGAAGGCGCCGCGCTCGTGGCCGAACAGTTCGCTTTCGAGCAAGTTCTCTGGCAAGGCTCCGCAGTTGACCGATAGAAATCGCTGCCCCGATCGCGGACCGGCAAAATGAACCGCACGGGCGATGAGCTCTTTGCCCGTACCACTTTCACCGTTGATCAAGACGGTCGACGTGGTCTGTGCCACTCGCTCAACCAGACTAAAGATGACCTGCATGCGCGGACTCTTGCCGATGATGTTCGAGAAGGTGTATTTCTGTTCCAGCTCGCGCCGCAGGTAGACATTCTCATCGACCAGATCGACCTGCTCGACCGCCTTTTGGACGACGACCTTAAGTTCCTCGACATCAAACGGTTTGGATACATAGTCGTAGGCCCCGAGCTTCATCGCCTCGATGGCCGCTTTGGTCGAGCTGTAGGCGGTCATCATCACCACGGAGGTGGTGGCGTCGCTCGCTTTGATTTCCTTGAGCAGATCGAGGCCGTTGCCGTCCGGCATCATGATGTCGCACAGGACGAGGTCTGGTGTGGACGTCGCCAAGTGCTCTCGGGCGCTCCCTACGGAATGGGCGGTGTCGACGTCGTAGCCCTCATCGCTGAGCAGCAGACTCAAGAAGTCCAGCATGCTCTGCTCGTCGTCCACCACGAGGAGCTGGCGTTTTCCGGGGCGTTGCCGTGGTTGAGGCATCAAAGGGTCTCAGTGGCGGGCGCTAGCAGATCGTCGATAGTGGGCAGGCTCACCGTGATCGTGCAGCCAGCACCAGGCGAACTCTTCACCTGAAGTTCGCCGCCGTGCTCTTGGACAATGCGGTAAACGATCGCCATGCCGATTCCGGTTCCGCTGTCGAATGAGGAGTGAAAGGGGTGGAACAAAGTTGCCTGTTCTTTCTCGGTCATGCCGTGGCCCGAATCGGAAAATCGCACGATATAGGCGGTGGAATCGAGGTGGCCCTCGATAGAGAGTGTCCCGCCTTCGGCCATCGCCTTGAGGGCATTGCGGGCGAGGTTCCAGAAGATTTGACTGATCTGATCGGGGTCGCCGATCAGCATGAAACGGGCCGGCGCGAGGCTCAGTTCTACTCGATGGTGGTCTCGAACCTCAGGGCTGTTGCGCAGTAGTTCGACATTCTCGCGTAGCAATTGACCCACGTCGAAGCGGCTGTTGGAACGGTCTCGGGGGCGGGCGAAGCGCAAGAATCCCTTGATGGTTCGATCGAGGCGCTGGCTTTCCTTGAGCACGATATCGAGTAGCTTACTCTCTCTGGGTTCGAGACCGGTGCGGGCCGAGAGCATCTGCACCGACCCTGAGATCGCCGCCAATGGGTTGCCGATCTCGTGTGCCAGTCCCGCCGCCAGTGAACCGACGGCGGCCATGCGCTCCTGGAGCCGCACCTCCTGCTCGAGCTTTCGCCACGCGGTCAAATCTTGGAAGATGACAATAGAGCCGCGCTGGGCACCCTCTGCGTTGATCAAGGGTGAAAGGGTGAAGCCGATGTGTTGGGGCTGCTCTCCGTTCTCCAAGGTAACCTCGGAACGTAGCCTCCCCTCATCGCGTTGGACGGCGGTGAACTCTTCCCATTGCTCGCTGCTGAAGATCGTGCTCTGAATCGGTTGCCCAGCGAGATCCTCAATTTGCAGGTTCAAGATCTCCAACCCCGCGCTGTTGATGGTGATGATCGTGCCCGCCAGATCAGTGGTGCAGATGCCGCTGGGAATCGACTCGATCACATCCTGGTGGACGACCTGCAAGTCGGCGAGATCGACCTTCTTTGCTTCGAGCTCGCGAGCGATCGAGATCTTGTCGGCGGTCAGAAGAGAGGTCAAGGTTGCCACGCCGAGGAAACCGGCCAGCGGAACCAGCAGACTGTATGCGAAGCGGGTCGAACGCGGGTCCAAGGCCGTCGAGCCGTCTCCAGGCAACCAGCCTAGGCTCACCCCAACCACCATGCTCCCGTAGAGAAGAAAGGCTATCGAAGCGATCATCATCCCCGCCTTTCGGCCCATGAGGACCGAGGCGACAATGATGATGACGATATAGAAGGTGATGGCGAACGGACTGGTGGGACCGCCGGAGTGATAGACCACCAGCGTGATGACCACCAGGTCGGTCAAGCACTGTAGGTAGGCGTGCACTTCCGGCCAGCGGCGCAGCGGCTTGCGCAAGGCGAAGAAGCTGAGCGTCGCCAAACTGGTGCCGCCGAGTAGCGGGAAGAAGAAACCGGTGATCGATTCCGTGGCCTGGAGCTGATCGCTGCCTGGGCTGAGCCAGAGGAGGACCGACACGGTCACCATGGTGCCGGCCACGATCAGGCGCAAGACGACGTACCAGAAAAGGTGCCGTTCGAGCGACTTGCTGGGGCTAGTGTCCGGCATCACTGGGCAATGCGACTAGGGGAGTAGCGCGGGAGCACGGTGGCGAACCATGCTCCCGGAATCCCGTCGTGCTTCGGCCTATGGGATCAGGAAATGAAAGTAAGGAACGAGTACAGCGGTAGGTACATCGCGGTGACGATGAAGCCGATAATCGTACCCAGGACGGTGATCATGATCGGTTCGATCAACTTCATCAGGCCCGAAACGGCGGTGTCGACTTCATCTTCGTAGAAATCGGCGATCTTCGACAGCATCTGGTCCAATGCACCGGTCTGCTCGCCGACGTTGATCATCTGTACCACCATCGGTGGAAAAACCTTGGTCTCGCCCAAGGGCTCGCTGATCGTCTTGCCCTCCTCGACGTTCTTGCGCACCGCCATCACGGCGTCTTCGATGACCGCGTTGCCGGCGGTCTTCGCGGTGATCTCAAGGCCGTCGAGAATGGGCACGCCGGAAGAGGTCAAGGTGCTCAGCGTGCGGCAGAATCGTGCCACCGCGACCTTACGCAACAACATTCCGATTATCGGAATCTTGAGCATCAGGCCGTCGATCGCTCGCCGTCCGATATGGGTCTTGTACCACCTGCTGAGGAGTACCCCGCCGATAACGCAGGCGATGATTAGTGGCAGAGAGTAGTCGCCGACGATGTTGCTGGCGCCGGTGACGACGCGGGTAATGAAAGGCAATTCGGCGTTCACCGATGCAAAGAGCTGGGTGAAAGTGGGGATCACGAAGCGCAGAATGATGTAGACCACCATGACGGCGATCAGGGTCACCGTAATCGGGTAGATCAGCGCCGATTTGACCTGCGACTTGAGCTTGACGGATTTCTCAATGTAAGTCGACAAACGGCGCAGAATCACATCCAGAATACCGCCGGCTTCACCGGCCGCGACCATGTTGACGAAGAGGTTGTCAAAGGCGCGCGGATGCTTGCGCATCGCATCGGCCATCGAGGCCCCGGACTCCACGTCGCCGCGAGTGGCTTTGATGATCTCGCGGAAGGTCCGGTTCTCTTCCTGGCCGCCAAGAATCTCAAGGCATTGCACCAAGGGTAAACCGGCGTCGAGCATGACCGAAAACTGGCGTGTGAAGATGGCGATTCGCTTCTCTTTGACCTTTCGCGAGATTCGCGGCAGAAGAGGGATCTCGCGATTCTTCTCGCGAATGCTGGTGACCTGGATTTGCCGGCGCCGTATGGCCGCGGCGGCGGCGTCGCGCGTGTCGGCGATCTCGACCCCGTTGACCGACTGGCCGTTTCGGGATCGCCCTTTCCATACGAAGCTTGGCATCTGGTGTCTCCTTGGTGTTTCCTGCTGGCTTCGCGCCTAGCGTGCTCGTGCTCGTGCTCTGCGCGCCTGCGGAGTGTCCGCGGCTTCTTGTGCGCGGTTGATCATCTCCTGCAGCTCATCGGGGTGCGACGAGCGGGCTAGGGCGGTCTTTAGGCTAATCCTGCGGTTCAGGTAGAGCCCCATCAGCGACTGGTTGAAGGTCAGCATGCCGTGCTTGCCCTGGCCGGTCTGCATCATGCCGTAGATCTGGTGGATCTTGTCTTCGCGAATCAAGTTACGGATCGCGGGTGTGGGGACCAAGAACTCCATGGCCAGCGCGCGCCCGTTGCCGCTGACCCGCGGCAGGAGCGACTGGCAGATGATCCCCTCGAGGACCAACGAGAGCTGCACCCGCACCTGGCCCTGCTGGTGGGCCGGGAAAATGTCGATGACACGGTTGATGGTTTGCGCCGCCGAGTTGGTGTGCAAGGTGGCGAAAGTGAGGTGACCGGTTTCGGCGATGCGCAAGGCGGCGCTCACCGTTTCCAGGTCGCGCATCTCACCGATCAGAACCACGTCGGGATCCTGGCGCAGGGCGGAGCGCAGCGCATTGGAGAAGCTGTGGGTGTCGGCGTGAATCTCCCGTTGGTTGACGATGCAGCCTCGGTGAGCGTGCAGGTACTCCACTGGATCTTCAATGGTGACGATGTGCTCGGAGCGTTCGCGGTTGACCTTGTCGATCATCGAGGCCAGCGTCGTCGACTTACCCGACCCCGTGGGTCCGGTGACCAGCACCAAGCCGCGCGGTTTGTCGCACAATTGCTCGATCACCACCGGCAGCCCGAGTTCGCGAAACGAGCGAATCTCGAACGGAATCCGCCGGAAGGCGGCCGCGATGGCGCCGCGCTGGTGGAACACGTTGGCGCGAAAGCGGGCCATCCCCTTGATTCCAAAGGAGAAATCGATCTCGAGATCCTCTTCCAAACGGTGCTTTTGGTTGTCGGTGAGAATCGAATAGGCTAGCTGCTTGGTCTGAGTCGGGGTCATCGGGGGAGAGTTCAGCGGCTTGAGAACGCCATCGACCCGGACCTGCGGCGATGCATTGGGATATGCAGATCAGACCCGCCTTGGTCCACCATCTCCTTGAGCATCTGGCTGAGAGTCTGTGCCATTGGAATACCGCCTGAAAAGCCGCCTGGAAATCCGGGAAGGATCGAGAGGGAGAAATTTTTACAAGTCTACACGATCCTTGACTTTTTTGGGCCTCGGGCATTCCCAAAGGTCCACCGCGCCAGTCCTACCGAGGAGAATTAAGGGCTAGCGGTCGGTGGTGAATCTCGTCCAGATCAAGGCGGCTCCAGATCAAGGCGGCTGGCACCGGCTGAAGCGGGCCCTCCGCTACGGGATCGGTGCCCCGGCGCTGCTGAAATAGCACTGGATCACGCATGCACCGGTGCCGGAACACCTGCACTCCACGATGACCGTACCGCCCTCGCACGAGTACCCGATGATGTCGATCAGGTCATGGCAGCGAGTGCAGAAGGCACCGCAGACCAACTGCGGATTGATGCCCGGTA
>QIHU01000591.1 GCA_003231035.1 Acidobacteriota bacterium | reverse complement strand
CGGTCGGAGATCACGTGCTCCAGCTGCTCGGCCTCATCGTGGACTTCGCTCCAATCCATCCCCATCACTTTGACCAGGAAGAGCTCGACCAACCGGTGGCGACGCAACACATGGAGAGCCAGCTGGCGACCGGAATCGGTCAGTCGGACACCGCTGTAGGGCTGATGTTCCACCAAGCCGCTATCGGCGAGGGTCTTGACCATCGCCGTGGCGGTGCCCGGCGCGACCTGCAACTCGACTGCGATCTGGCCGGTGGAAACCAGCTTGCCAGCGCTGCCTTGCTGCGCCAGCAAGATATGCTTGAGGTAGTCTTCGACGGTGCTCGTCGGCATCAAATCAACCTGTCGGTGGGTCGCTCATGGGATCGCTGCAAGAGGGAAGGCTTAAGCCGGCGACGAACGAAGTGGGGCCGCGCCGGCTAGTCTCTACTTGGCGGAGCCGATGGGAGCGAGGATCATGACCATCTGGCGACCCTCCATCCGCGAGCGGTGCTCAACGATCGCGTGCTCCTTGGTATGCTCGGTGACCTTGTCGAGGATATCTCTTCCCAACTCGGGACGGCGCAACTGGCGGTAGCGGAAAAAGACCGTGATCTTGACCTTGTTGCCTTTGCCGAGGAACCGGATGGCGCGCTGGGTCTTGATGTCGAAATCATGAGAGTCAATGGTCGGGCGGTACTTGACCTCTTTGACCTCGATGGTAGTGGCTTTGCGCTTCGACTCGCGCTCCTTCTTCTGCTTTTCGTAGCGAGCCTTGCCCCAGTCCAAAATTTTGACTACGGGTGGATCTGAGGTGGCACCGACCTCGACCAAGTCGAGACCGATGTCCTTGGCCTTGCGTTTCGCCTCTTCCAGCGGAACGATTCCGGCCTGGCTACCGTCCGCTTCGATCAAGCGGACTGGACTCTTGCGAATGCGATCGTTGATACGCGGTTCGTCAGACCTGTTGGGCATTCGCATGTAACGGCTATACCTGCGGATAGTGATGTCCTCCTTTCGGTCCTTCTTTGGCGGACCGTTGGTTGCATTGCTAGCGAACTGTGATGGTCACTGGCGCCATTCTACTGGTTTTCCCGCTGCTTGGGGCTTTGGTTTTTCAGGGCGATGGCTGGAGATTGCAACCTGCAAGAGTTACGCCGTCACCAGCTTTCGCCGGGAGCCAGGGTTATCACCTCGCAGGCTACCCGCAAGGCATCGAGTTCGGCACGCAGCCCCTCGGGCGTTCCGGTCAAGGCGGGAAAAGTTCCCCAGTGAACGGGGATCACCTGCTCGACCTCCAGATACCGGGCGGCGTGAGCCGCTTGGCGCGGATCCATGGTGAACAGGTCGCCGATGGGCAGGAAGGCAAGGGTGGGGGCCAAGAGTTCCGCGATCAGCCGCATGTCCGAGAACAGCGCCGTGTCGCCCGCGTGGTAGAAGGTGAAGCCGTTGGCCAGCCGTACGACGTAGCCTCCCGGATCGCCGCCGTAGACCAGGCGGTCGCCGTCTTGAATGCTCGACGAATGCAGCGCCGGCACCATGGTTACTCGGGCGCCGCAGACCTCTTGCGCGCCGCCGGTGTTCATCGGCGAACAGCCTGTCACTCCGTGGCTGGTCAACCATTGGCAGATCTCGAAGTTGGCGACCACCGTCTTGGGCTTATGGCGTTGGCAAATCTCCACCGCGTCGCCCATGTGGTCGGCGTGGCCATGGGTGATCAAGATCGCATCCAGCCGGTCGAAGGTTCGCACCGCTTGCGGACAGACCGGGTTGGAGTCGATCCACGGGTCGATCAGGATGACCTGCCCACCGGGCAGGTCGCAGCGCACGGTGGAGTGGCCGAGGTAGGTGAATCGGGGGCGTTGCTGTTCGTTCATGGCTACACTTTACAGTCTGGCTATACGATCTGGCCAGCCGTTCTGGGCAAGTCGCCTGGCGATGATCGATCGCCGATGGGTGCTGGATCTCTGGCTTTAGTGACTATCCGTGGGGCCACGGGTGAGCCAGCGGCGGCGGTAGTCGTCGAGCTCGGGGGTGCGCGGCAAGGGCGCGGTGGCCGCTCCTTCGTTGGTAAGGAGCGGGTAGCCGCCCAGCGCCTTGAGCGGCAGCGGCTCGACCTGCGCCGCCTGCCACGTGTTGCGGTCGGCGTCCTTGTCCCAACCGAAACTCTCCAAGAAGACGGTACGCAGGCTTCCCGGCGGCGGTGGCGCTAGCGCGGAGCTGTCGAATTCCAGGCTCAGCTCATCTCCGGCGGCGAGGATGACATTGCGATCGTCCGCCTTCAAGAGCAGTTCGCGCACGTCGCCGTAGCGGGTGTAGCGGCCCGGGAAGGGGAGCCAGGGAGCGGTCGATGTACGCTCAGCGTAGTTGAACCCGTGCGGGGCGTTGGGGGCGCTCCGCGTCATCGCCGAGTAGCCGCCGAACCGCAAGTCGGCCCGGGACGGGAGCAGCTTGGCGACCACCACTGGGCTCTGATCGGTCGCTTCGGTCGACCAGGCGATGCGGTCCCAATGCAGCCACAGGGAAGTGACGATGCGCAACCGGTGGCTGCCGGCGGGAAGGGGCGGTGTGTCGACGACCATCGTCTTGGTCTTGCCCGCCGGGTGGCCCATCGCCGCCATCAGCGGTTGCCATCCCCGCTCCGTCTCCACCTCCAGCCGGGGTGCCAAGTAGGGCAGGTCGGAGCGTTGCGCCACCGCCAGATTGAGGCTGGCGTCGGCGGGGAAAATCCAACCGTCGAGCAGCAGTCGCACCGGTCGCGCGGAGGGGGTGACGAAGGCGGGGCCGAGGTCGAAGGTGAAGGTCCACCGTGGGGCGACCCCTTGATAACGGCTCGGGGTGTAGCCGTCGGCGTAGACCTCGTCGCGCTGGGCGACCTGGGCGGTGACCTCGCGGCCGGCGCCGTCCCAGGCGGCGGTGACCGGCTGCACGCGGCGGCTGGCGAGCACCCTCTCCGGGGCGAGGTGGGCGGGGTCGGGGACCGTTCCCGGAACCACTCTCAGATTGCTGGCGACCTCGACGTCGGCCGGGTAGTCCACCACCCAGAGTCGCGTTTGGTCGAAGAAGGCGGCCTCCCAGAGCTCCTCGGTGACCTGCATGCGGTAGATCCCCGCCTCGGCGCGGGCCGCGGGCGCGTGCACCAGCTCGCGCGGATCGGCCGCCGCCCAGGCCCCCGGCGCCACCGGCAGGCCGAGCGGAGCGTTCCACAGCAGGTCGGTGACAAACTCCATCCGCTGGCCGTTCCAGGCATAGAGGAACGGGCAGCTGCCCTTGAGCAGCTGCTCCTCGACGATCGTCTGGTTGCCCTTGGGTTGCAACCGCTGCTGCGGCACCCCGTTGGTCCACACCACGCGCAACGAATCGGCGGCGGCGCGCGAGCCGAGGCCGAAGTGGACCGTATCGCCCCGCGCCTCGCGGAACTGGTAGGCGGAGGCGGAGCGCACCTCGACCACCGAGCCGACCCCGAAGAGATTGTTCTTGCTGTTGCCCTTGGCGAGCCCACGCAGGCGGACCTCCAGCCAACCGTTCCTGTTGCCGCCCTCATTGGTGAACTGGACGAGGCCGTTTGGCCCACCGGCGACCAGATCGAGGTCGCCGTCGCCGTCCAGGTCGGCGGCGGCGAGGGAGGTCAGGGCGCCGGTGGGGGCTCCCGTCACCTCGAGCTTGCGGTCGAAGCGGCCGTCGCTTCTTTGTGCCAGCAAGTGCAGCCCGTCGCTACCGGCGGCGGCGAGGTCGAGCCGGCCGTCGTTGTCGGCGTCGAAGGCGACGACGGTGGTGAGCTTGCGATCGGTGGAGGGTAAGAGATCTCTGGAGCTGCGCTCAAAGTGGCCGCGGCGATTGTGCCAGACTTGCAAACTCTTGCCAGCGGTGACCAGCTCGGGCCAGCCGTCGTTGTCGAGGTCGGCGCTGGCTATCGCTCGGATGGCCCCAGCTTTCCCCAGGCCGATCTGCCGCGTGCGGTCGGCGAAACGGCCCTGGCGCAGGTTGTCGAGGAAGGTCAAGCCCTGGGCATGGGCTAGCAGGAGGTCGAGGTCGCCATCGCGGTCGAGATCCGAGGCGAGAATCGCGTGAACGGTGCCCAGCTCCAGCTTTGGAAAGACCCGTTCTCCGACCGCTTCGAGCGGCCCATCGAGGGCGTTGCGGTACAGCTCCAGGAAGGGCTTGCCGTCGCGCTGACCGGCCAGCGCCAGATCGAGATCGCCCTCGACGTCGAAATCAAAACTGGTGACCGCCGTGACGCTGCTCTTGCCGAAAGGACCCGGCAGGGTGAGTGGGGCCGGGGACTGGCTCAGCCTCGCGCCCTCGCCGAAGTTCCACAGGGTCATGCCGCCACCGAGTCGAAGGAGATCGAGGGAACCATCGTTGTCGAGGTCGACCGGGAACAGCTCTCCCGAAAGACCGTGGCTCGCCCTGAGCTTCGCCTCGCTCAAACCGGCTCTGGAGCCGCGCACCTCGATGCCATGGTCCATCGAACTGGCGATGTCCGGTTTACCGTCGCCGTCAAAATCGCCGATCGCTAGTCCGTCGATCACCAGGGTCGAAAGCGTGCGTGCCACAAACCGCACCGCAAGTGGCTCGCCAAAGTGGGCCGGCGGCGGCTCGTCGGCGAACCGTTGGCGCGGAATGCCGAGGATCCCCTCGGTCAGCTCGCGCTGGCTCTGCTGGTACATCGGCGTCACCTTGAGCACATTCTCCAGCCGTAAGGCCGGTATCCGTGCCTTGCTGACATCCTCCCCCTCAAGCGCGGTGAGCAGCTGGCCCATTGCCCTCTCGGCGATCGGCGGGGCTTGCCACAACAGCTCGTGGACGCGCAAGTAGGCTTGGCTAGCGGCGGCGCGGTCCCCGCGCGCGATTGCCGCCTGGCCGAGGCGGAGCATCACCACCAGGTTGTCCGGCCGCAGGCGACCGAGCTGCACCAACGCCTGGTTGGCGGCAATCGTGGCCTCCTCGCTCGCCATCGTCGAAGCGTGGGAGTGGAGCGCGTGGACCACCTCCAGATTCTCGTGCGCCGCGGCCGCTCCGCGCTTGAACCAGAGAAGTGCCTCGTCGGCTTGACCAGCCCATTTGAGGATTTCCCCCTTGAGCGCCAGCAGTTCGCCGTCCTTGGGCGCCAGGGCGAGCGCCTTGTCGATGGCGGTCAGCCCCTCGGCAGTCTTCTGCTGACGCAGCGCCGCGATGGCGAGATTGGCGTGCGCCAGCGGCTCGCCCGGTGCCAGCCGAGCCAGCTGGCGGAAGATCTCCTCCGCCTCGCCCGGCCGCTCGTTTTCGAGCTGCGCGATCCCCCGGTTGCGCAGCTCGAAAGCCTGGTCGGAAAGAGCAGCGCCAGCCACCACCAGCGCGATCAACAAGAGCAAGGGGAGGGCAGGTCTACGCATAGCCCCGGATTCTACCCAGTTGCGCCCTTGCCGCCAGCCGCCCGACTACTTCTTCTTGATCACCCGGTAGAGCAGCAGCAAGATCACCGAACCGCCCACCGCGGTCAGCAAGCTCTGGATATTGAATCCCGAAATGCTGCCAAACCCCAGCAGCGTCCCCAGATACCCACCCAGCACGGCACCGCAAACGCCAAGCAGGAGGGTCATCACCAGCCCGCCTTTGTCCTTCCCAGGCATCACCACCTTGGCCAAGAAACCGGCCAGCAA
>QIHU01000357.1 GCA_003231035.1 Acidobacteriota bacterium | reverse complement strand
AGTGCCCGACGATGCCGCCGGCTCTTCGATCGCCGATTGAGCGCAGCTCAGCAGGGTGACCGCCAAGAATAGGGCTGCAATCGCCGGCCACCGTGGCGTCGAAATGTGCGGACCCGGTGAGTCTTGATGGGCGGGATGGACAGGCTTCCTAGCAGGGGCTCTCATCGTGCTGTTCCTTAGTCTGTGGTGGTTTTCTTCCAGACTTCACCTCCCGGCAGCTCGTCTCCCAGATCTTCAGGAGAGGCGTTGGCGCCAGCACGCTGGTGGGACCGTGAAACCATACTCTTTAGCCCAGAGTGTCCGCCACGCCATAAACGTTTCGTTCTGCGAATGGGCTTGCGGAGCACCTCAGGAGCCCATGGTTGCGTAGCGGCGCGTTTTTCGTCGCCGACACCGGCTCTTTCCGCCCTTTGAGCGGCCCTACTCGAGGACACCATTCGTAGTGTGCCTGTAACCTTGTCGTAGGGAACCCGTAGAATCTGGCGGGACCCCGCAAATACCGACAGTGAGTCCGAGTGGCTCTGGGAGGATCCGTGAAAAAGGCTGTACTTGGTCTCGCGCTAGCCGCCACCATCGGTTTGGGAAGCGCTGGCGCTTCCGCCGCGGTGGGCTATGGCGAGTACCAAGATCTCAAACAAGTGGAGGCTCAGCTCAAGAGCTGGGCTGAGAAGCACTCACAGCTCGTTGAGCTGGATATCATTGGCCACTCGGCGGGTGGTCGGTCGATCTAACTTGTCCGCCTTGCAGGCCCCGGATCCGTGCCGGCTGATGAGCGCCCGGCGGTTTTTGTCGGGGCCAATATCGCTGGCTTTCACAACGCCGGCACCGAGGCGGCGCTGCATCTGATCGAGCGTCTGCTGGCGGGGGAGGGCGAGCTGGCGGCAACGACTTATCTATGTCGCACCGGTGCTCAACCCCGACGCGCACGACGGTCTGTTCGCGGCCCTACGCCAACTGCGCTCGGGCGCGGACGGTCGCCTCGACCGGGACGTCGACGGCCTCATCGCCGAGGACGCGGCGAACGATCTCGATGGCGACGGCCGCATCACCCGCATGCGCATTGCCGACCCCGCTGCCGAGTGGCTCGCTCATCCCGAAAATCCTCGGGTGATGGTGCGGGCGAACGCGGAGAAGGGGTGGATCGGCGCCTACCGCTTGGAGTCCGAAGGTGGCGACGACGACGGTGACGGCGAGTTCAACGAGGATGGCCCCTTCGGTGTCGTGCCGGATATGAACTTTGCCCACGGCTGGCCCTTCCCCGACCCCGAGGCAGGCCCATGGGCGAGCTTCTCGTCGGAGAGCCAGGCGATCATGGACTTCCTGCTGGCGCGTCGCAACATTGCCTTGGCGGTCGTCTATGGTCCGGCGAACAACTTCCTCGCCAGCCCGCAGAGCTTTGGTGGCGGCGGTGATCTGGGCACCATGAAGTTCACCATACCGGAGCAGATCGCCGGCTTCATCGGTCTCGATCCGGAGGTCGAATACACCCTGGACGAGGTCTGGGAGGTGGTCAAGGTCTTGCCCTTCGCGCGGCAGAGCGGCATCACTAAAGAGCAAGTCGCCCAGTTTCTAGGTGCCGGCCCCGCAACTCAGGTCGCCGATGGAGACATGGAGTGGATCAACGCGCAGGGTAGAGACTATTCAGAGCGGCTCGAGGAGGCCGAGCTGAGCGCCGATCGCCCCGCCGAGCAGTATTCTCGCGGCGGGTTGACCCCGTGGCTCTACTACCAGTACGCGGTCTTCGCCGTTGAACTCGACGTCTGGGGCATTCCCAAGGCGAAGAAGGAAGAGGATGCGGAGGAGGGTGAAGAGAGCGCCGAAGAGCCCTTGACCCTCGAGAGCTTGGAGGATATGAGTTCGGAGGAGTTCCTCGCCTTCGGCGAAGAGAAGATCGCCGCCTTCCTCGAAGAGATCGGCGCGCCGGAGCAAATCACCGCTGAGATGGCCATGCAACGGGTCGAGGCGGGCCAGATCACGCCGCCGCAGATGGCGAAGATGGTGGCTCAGATGGGGGCTGGCGACAGCGATGAGGGCGAGCTGGCTGATCAAGGCAGAGAAGGGGACGGCGATCACCGTCCGGTTGACTTCCGACAATGCCGGCAGCGATGAAAAGACCGCCGTGATTGGCAAAGGGGCTTCGCGATGACTAGGACACTACCGAGATCTTTCAGTCTGGCTTGCCTGGTCAGCCTCGCGCTGCTGGCACTCCCCGCGGTAGCTACCGCACCCCTAAAGCCGGCCAAAGCGGCGCCTGAACCGGTGTTCAACCGATTGCACGACTATCAGGAGATCAGCGAGATGCTCCACGGCTACGCCGCGGCCTTTCCCGAATGGGTCAGCCTGGAGAGCATCGGCAAGAGCGGCGAGGGTCGCGACATCTGGGTGGTCACGCTGACCAACCCGAAAACCGGCGATGCTCTCTCGAAGCCAGGTATTTATATCGATGGCAATACCCACGCCAACGAGGTCCAAGGCGGAGAATCGACGATCTACACGCTGGACTTCCTATTGAAAAACTACGGCACCCTGGAACGGGTGACCGAGCTGGTCGATCGGCTGACCTTCTACTTCCTGCCGATGGTCAACCCCGACGGTCGCCATCGTTGGTTCCACCAGCCGGCGACGGCCAACTTCCCGCGGACCGTGGTGGTTCCGATCGACGACGATCGCGACGGCCTGGCCGACGAAGACGGCTACGATAACCTGGACGGCGATGGCGAGACGACGCCTGAAGAGAGCAATGCTTTTGACGACTTGCTGACCTTGGGTCGGCAGCAGGTGGAGTGGAAGGAGGTCGACCATCCGCAGTACGGCAAGATCGAGGTCGGTGGCAACCGCCATGACGTCGGCCGCGTACCGGAGGGGTGGATGCTCAACGAGGAGGTGCACCGCAATAGCCTCTTCGTCCTCCATCACGCCTACCATCTGCCCCGGCTCAGCTTTGGTGAACCGGTGGTGCGCTAAGGTGGATCGCGACCTTTGGCGAGTCCACCTGCCGGTACTCAACGACCGAGGAATCCCCTCGGTCACCGCTTGTGCGCGCGAGAACAAGATTCACCGAATGGACCTTGCCACCGTCGCTGGCGCCAAGGTCATCGCTTGCGGCATCGTCAATGATCCATGGCTCGATCAGGTCGACCTCCAGGAACATCGGCCGCAGCGGCTAGAAGTGGGCGGAGTGGGCGGCTACGACACCGAGATCCTCTTCTTTCTAATCGAAGGCAAGGGGGAGATCACGGTGAGCTACGACAGCCTGAAAGGGGGCAAGATCGCCACCACTTTCAAGCTCGAAGAGATGGCTCCGTAACGTCGCAAGAAGTCACCCTAACTCAGTAAGGCCCGGTGCGTTCCTTCTTCCCGGCGCGGAGGGATGGAAACGCTGATAGCGGTGAGATCAAACCGATTGTTCCACGTGACGCACGAGTCGCCGGGCAGTTGAGCGCATTTTCGATCGAACTCGGAGAGATTTATGGTATTTTTGCATCAATAGTCCGGCAAAGTTCCTGCGCGAGTCGCTACCTCGGCTTCTGTTGCGACCGCGAAGGGGAACCATCTGAGTGACCCTGGAGGGGCAAGTGTATTGGCCTAGTGCAGTTCTCGGTGCGGTGTTCTTGTTGGGATCGCACGCCCCGGTATCCGGGGATGCAGGGCTGACGAACGGTTACTCCGCGCATCTCGCGCCGTCCCAGGCTGCTCGGCCGGCGATCTGCTTCGCACCCGAAACGCCGCTGAGCTACATGGAGCGGATGGCGCGAACTTACGGTGGCAACCGGCGTTGGCACTCCCAGGTTGGCGGCGGGGAGAAGTTTCAGCTCGCGTCCGAAGCCCGTTGGCAGACGACGGCGACCGCTGATGGCCCCCTCCTGTTGGGAGATCCCACGGTTCTGACATGGAGCTATTCTCTCGACGGCACGCCGCTGGCTAGCGTCGTTGGGGAGCCGCCGCGGGTGAGCGAACTGCGGAGTTGGCTCGATTCGCGGTACGGCGGTTTCGCCGACTGGCATCCTCTGTTCGTCCAAGCGTTTGAGCGTTGGAGCGAGCGCACCGGCTTGACTTTTCGCTACGAGCCGGCGGATGACGGAGCAGCGCTGCCGGGTACGGCCGGAGTGCTCGCGCAACGCGGCGATATCCGTTTCGGTGGCCACCCGATCGATGGCAACGGCGGCATCCTGGCCTTCGGCTTCTTCCCGGTTGAAGGCGGTGATGCGATTTTCGATACCGGGGACCTCTTTTTTTCTTCCGCGACCTCGTTGCAGTTCAGCAATATTTTGGGGCACGAGATCGGTCACGCAGTAGGTCTCGATCATGTCTGCCCGCGCGATCGAACGAAGCTGATGGAGCCGAGAGTTAGCACGGAGTTTGACGGCCCTCAGCATGACGATTTGTTGGGTAGCCACCGCGCATACGGCGACCGATTTGAGCCGAACGACGGACCCTTGACAGCAACTATCTTGGAGTTGGATGCCAGCAGTACGGCAACCTTCGAGGCCAGCTTGGACGATGGCTCAGATCTCGACTTGCTACGTTTCGAAGCCGGGCCTGGAGTCGTCGCCAAAGTCACCTTGAGCCCGCTCGGTTCCACCTATCTCGAGGGGCCGCAGTTGGCCTCCGGTGGCTGTTCGGCCGGTTCATCGTTCGATTCCTCGGCCCTGATCAACCTCCGATTGGAACTCCTGGCTGGAGATTCCCTTCTCCTTGTAGCGGCTGTTGACGCATCCCCCGCTGGCTTTGTCGAGACTCTTTCCGGTGTCGACCTGGGGGCTGGAGGACGATTCTACCTTCGTATCTTTGGGGCCTCCGCCAATGCGGCTCAGCTCTACAGAGTGAGGGTGGAGTTGACGCCGAATCCCGCCACCGGCAGTTGCTCGCCCAGTGCCACGGCACTTTGCCTCAACGGCGATAGATTCCGGGTCGAGGCCCGCTGGCGGACGCTGCTTGGCCAAGCCGGCGAGGGTCATCCGGCTAGGTTGACCGACGAGACCGGGACCTTCTGGTTCTTCGACCCCGACAACGTCGAACTGATTGTCAAGGTCCTGGGTGGCTGTTCGGTCAACGGCCATTTCTGGCTCTTCGCCGGTGGGCTGACCAATGTTGAGGTGGAGCTAACCGTTACCGACACGGAGACGGCCACCCAGCGGCGCTACCGAAATCCGCTGTCGACAGCCTTCCAACCGATCCTTGACACCACCGCCTTTGCTACCTGCCCATAAGCCGACAGAGCCCGGAGTGTTGATTGACATCAGATCCCCGATGACGGGCCCATCCTTTGAGATCACGCAGCCGGCTGCATAGCACTGGACCCACCCAGCATTGCTCCAACTCAGTGACCGACACCCCGCGGGCGGAGGACAGCTGACGGGAACGTGCCCGTTTCATTCGACCTCGGGAACCGCTCCTAGCAGCGCGCTGTACTCGTCCACCAGATGAGCGGTGAAGGCCACGTCTCCCGAGTAGCGCGCCAGGTGGGTGGTATCGCTGAACATCGCCGGAGTCATGCCCTCGAGACTCTGCAAGTTTTGGATCGTTACTCCGGTTTCACTGCGGATCCTATCCAGGACGCCGGCCAGCCGTTTGGAGGCCTCCGGTGAATAGTGGATCCAGTCAGTATTCCTGGGCAGCAAGATGACTTC
>QIHU01000358.1 GCA_003231035.1 Acidobacteriota bacterium | reverse complement strand
TGGGCGAGGACATCTGGGGAATTATCTGGGACCTCATCTGGGGTATGACCGGCTATATCGACGGTGTTCTCGGTTGGTGGGATTGAGATCTAAAAGCTGAGCTCCAGCCGCGTACGACGTCCCCCCTTGGTCGTACGCGGCAGAGCTTGCCTCGACAGCGGCTCGCGGCGTTTCGTTACCAGACTCTCTCCACACCAGGGCGCTCGCGGTTCTGATTTCAGGGGTCGTCCTGTGCCCTGGCCACCACTGTAGAGGGCTCGAAGATCCAGATCTCCTGAGCTTCCGGCAGTGTTCCCGACGACAGGGAGAGGCGGTGCGTCCCCAGCCGGCGGACGTTCTCGCGACCTTCGAGCCATGGGTCGATCGGTCCCAGATTGCTGGGGCCGTCGCCAAGTTCTCGCGGTAGCGACCGTCAAAGTTCACAAGCCGATACACTGGACCCCACGATCCTCGACCGGCACCGCCAAGACATTCTACGACTCGCCAAAGAACACGGGGCGCGAAGAGTCCGCATATTTGGCTCTCGGGCGCGAGGCCAAGCAACGGAGGACAGCGACCTCGACCTCCTAGTCTCGTTCCGGGAAGGGAGTTCACTCCTAGACCTCATCGGCCTCCAACAGGCGGTGGAAGATCTCGTACACACGCCGGTCGACGTGGTGAGCGACCGTGGTCTCTATCTCAAAGATCAGATCCTTGCTGAGGCAGCTCCCCTGTGACGGGAGACGAACTTTATCTTCGCCATCTTCTCGACTCCATGGCCAGAATCGAGCGGTACATAGCCTATGGACAAGAGGCTTTTTTCCAAGACACCCTCCTCCAAGACGGCGTGATCCGAAACCTGGCGGTGATCGGAGAAGCGGTCAAGAAACTTTCGAGCGCGGTGCGTGAAGGTTGCCCAGAGATTCCCTGGCGCCAAATTGCCGGCATGAGAGATGTGCTAATTCACGAGTACTCCAGCGTCGACCTCCAACAAGTGTGGGCAGTCACACAGAATGACCTGCCAGCACTCAAAGACACAGTGGAAGCTCTGCTAGCCGGATAGCCCAGTGGGCGGTATTGGGCCATCGGATTTTCGGCCACCCCGCTGCCGCCAAGTCCCCAGAAAAGTGTGGGTGCCAAGTAAGGAGCTCCGCTCAGCGATAGTCGTCGAACTCTTCGAGCGGCCCATCAAAGTCCTCGTGAATGACCACCCGTCCCGCATCGGTACCCAGCCGGCGGGGTGGTAGTGCTTCGACCACCGGAACCAGCTTCACCAACGGCTGACCCGCGCGTGAAAGCACCACATCGCCACCGGCGACAGCCTCATCCACCAGCTGAGAGAAGTGGATCTTGGCTTGCTGAATATCGATGACCTTCATGACCCCAGGTTAGCTAGGCCCTGGCACCGGGTCTCCAACCCCACTAAATCGGCGGCCCGCCGGGCTGGTCGACCAGGTAGCTGGCTCTGACGAATTCGTAGCCCAGGGCTTGGGCGCGGGGGATTTCGCTGGCGAGGACTTCGAAGGTGGCCGGGTAAGGGTGGCCGATGGCGATGGCGGCGCCGTGTTGGCGGGCTAGGCTGAGGAGGCGGTGGAATTGGTAGCGGATCTCTTCGACGGAAGGGTCGGGATCTAGGAAGACTTGGCGCTTCGCGGAGGCGAGCCCCAGGGAGCGAGCGGTGTCGTAGCCAGTGCTGGCGGCACTGGTGCGGGAATCTAGGAAGAAGAGGCTGCGCCCTTGCAGTTCGCCTAGGATCGCGGTCATGGCGCCCGCGTCGGCGGTCAGGCGGGAGCCCATGTGGTTGTTGACTCCGACCGCGCCGGGGACGGCTTGCAGGGCTTGGCGAGTGGCCTGGGCCAGTTCGTTTCGGGTCATGCTGACGCGCAGCGCGCCAGGGCCGGGGTTGGCGCCGCCGCCGGGCTCCATCGGTAGGTGGAGCAGGATCTCAGCGCCCAGAGCGCGCAGTTTGGCGGTGACTTGCGCGGTTTTGGTCTCGAACGGCAGAACGGCGTAGGTGATTGGGACGCCCAAGCGCTCCAGCTTGTCGACGTCGGTGAGGCTGCGCCCTAGGTCATCGATCACCAGAGCGATGCGGGCGCCCTCCCCAGGTAAGAGGGGAGGTGCGGGCGGGTGGGTTGAAGGCGCAGGCGACTTTGGGGTGGGGTCGTAAGTGGTGGACTCACCCTCCTCCACCCCGTCGGCAACGGCCTCTGTCGATGGAACGGGCGCAGGCTCGCCAGCGGCTCCGTCCGCTGGCATGGTCGACGTCGTTAGGGTCGATTCGCCTTTCCCAGAGCCTTCGCCGCGGCTCATCAGAAGGTAAAGAACCGACAGCAGCGCCACCGCGAGCAGGCTCATGACGACGGTGCGCACCGCGCGGCGCAGATCGAAGCCGGTCGGCTTCTTGCGACCTCGGGCACGCCGAACGGGACGACGACGTGGGGGCATCTTGGGCGGCGTGGCGGTTAGGCGGCCTTCTTGGCCGGTTCGATCTCTTCTTCGCCGGTGAGCACCGCCAGACCCCGTTCCAGGATCAGATCGTCGATCTCGGTGTCGGTTTCGGCCAGCGAGCGGGAGCGGTCATCCACTCGCAGATCGGGGGTCAGCCCCTCGCGCAGCGGCTCGCCGTCGGGACCGGTGAAGAAGGCATCGGTGAAGATCAGGCGGCCACCGTTGGAGAGCTCTTTCTGGCCCATCCTGCCGGCGTGGCCGAAGGTCCGTCGCCCCACCAGCTCGGCGGAGACCTTGTCGCGGAGGATCGACGCCAGGACCTCAGAGGCGCCCACCGAGCCGCGGTCGGTGAGCATGACGATGCGCCCCCGCCAAATCGGCTCGCGTTCGCCGGTGAAGGTCTCGAGGGTCTTGTCGCGGCGTTGCAATTGACCCAGTTCGCCCTGGGTGAAGAGCGCCGCCACCCCGTAGGCCACCTCACTGTCGCCACCGGCCACGCCGCGAATGTCGATCAGCAGGCCGGTTCTCTCTTCTCGCTTGGCCCGCCGCAGGGCCAGCTCCACCGCGCTCACGGTGCGCGAATCGAAGCTCGAGATGTGGAGCACCGCCTGCTCTTCCTCCTGGCGCAACTCTGGAGCGGGTAGCGCGAACTCCGCCAGTTCGACGGAGGCGTCAATGCGATCGCCGAAGCGCAGCAGGTTCAGTTGGACTTCGGTCCCGATGTCGTCGGAGAGGGTTTGGTGCACTCGCCAAAGGGGCATCAAGCGCGTCGCCTCACCGTTGATCTTGCCGATCACATCGCCTTGCCGCACTCCCGCTTCGTCCGCCGGACTGCCCGCTTGCACCGCGGCGGCGAAAACGACGCCGTCTTGCTTCAACAACCACAGACCACTGCGCCGGCTGCCGATCTCGCGGATCGCCTCGTAGCTCTTCACGCTCTTCGCTGGAACGTAGAGCGAGAAGGGGTCGAGCGCATCGGTGGCGCCATCGAGCGAGGCGGCCATCAGCTCGTCGAGGTCGGTACGGTCGACGTAACTCTGGCGCACCAGGCCGAGGACTTCAGTGAACACCGAGAGGTACTTGAACAGCGAGTCTTCGCCCGTATCCTTCTTGGCGGAGGCGGCGGCCAGGTAGGTGGCGGTGGCGATCGGAAGAACCAAAGCCAGGGAGAGGGCGAGAAAAACGGCGCGATTGCGAGTCATATCCAGTAGGTCCTACAGGCCGGTTTGGGGTGGAACTGGCTTCAGCGGAGCCAGTCGACGGGGTTTTGGAGTTCTCTGCCTACGCGGATCTCAAAGTAGAGTCGCTCGGCAACGGGCCCCAATTCTTCCCCTAAAGCTACCACATCGTTGCGCTGCACTCGTAGCTCGCGCAGGCCGGCATAGAGGGTCAGAACGCGGCCGGCATGCTGCACCACCACCGTTGGACCGTACCCTTTGAAGGCCGCGGCGTAGAGCACTTTCCCAGGATAGACGGCGCGCACCACGGCCGCTGGCCCGTCTGGAGCGAGCTCGATTCCCTTGTGCGGCACGCGCGTCTTGTAGCGCGGATCGAGCCGGGTTCCGAAGCCCACGGTGATCGAGCCGGCCATCGGCCATTCGAGCGTCCCTTTGAACTGGTGAATCGGCGAGCCAGAGAGGACCGAAGCCGAGACGCCGAGGTTGTCGACCAACGACGAGAGCCGCCGCTCGCGGTCGGCCAGATCGATCGTCCGCGCCGCCAAACGGCGCCGGTCAGCGTCCAACCGCCCAAGCAGGTCGGTATGGCGTTGGCGCAACGTGGCCAGCTCTTCGCGGCGCAGAGCCTCGCGTTGGGACCAGCTATCCGCCTCGCGCTGACCACGCACCAGCGCCTCCCGCTCCTCGTTGAGGCCCGCCTCCAGCTCTTGGTAGTGGCGTACCGCGTCGCGGTCGCGCTGCGCCAGGAAGCGGGCCATGCGCATGGCGGGCAGGAGGTCCGCATCGGGGTCGGCCGCCAGGAAGAGGCGCAGATAGCCCTGCCGACCTAAGCGGTATAGGCCAGCCAGCCGAGTGCGCAGTTCGCCGCGCGCCGTCGCCAGTTCTTCTTCGAGCAGGACCACCCGGCCTTGCACTTCGTCCACCGCCGCCGACGCTTGCGCCAGGGCGGTCGCCGCTTCCGCCATCCGATGGCGTTGCAGCTTCAGCTCAACATCGACCTCTTCGACCTGCCCTTCGAGGCCGGTGCGTCGCTGGCGCAGGGTTTCGAGCTGTTCTTGGAGGCGACCGATTCGCGTTCGAATTTCGCTCAGTTGGGAGCTGTCGGTCTCTCCCCATGAGGCCAGCCCCACCACCAGTCCCACCACCAACCCAACCACCAGCTGGGCGGCACCTGGGCGGAGAAAGTAACTTCTATCGCCAGAAACTCTTGCCATCCAGATCCGCCGCCGGTTCAACGCCAAAGGCCTCCAGGAAGGTCGGCATCAGGTCGCCCATGTAGGGCTTGTCGGGAGTCAGCGCCCGGCTGCTGAACAGGATTCCCTTGACCAACTCGGGGTAGACCCCGCAGTGATCGCCGCTCCAGATGCGATTGTTGACCTCCACCACCGAGGCTCCGATGCCGCCCAGAGTGTCCTGCCAGCCAGTGCGGTAGCCGTCCACCGTGGTGGCCAAGAGGTCCGGGGTGTAGTCCGGATCGTAGGTGCCGTAGGCTTCGTCACGGGTGAATACGTAGCGCACCGGTTTCTCTTCGGTGAGCGGATCGACGTACGCCTCGAGCCCCTCCTTGATCTCGGCCACCAGTTGGTCGTACTCGGCGCCCGGCTGGACGATTCCCTTGCCTTCGCGGCCGGCGAGGTTGATGTAGATGTTGCCGAAACCGAGGGCGTAGGCCCGCGTCTGGCTCCAGTCGACATTGACGAAGAAGTCGCCTTTTTCGAACAGATCTTCGAGGTTGTAGCGGTCGGGCGCTTCGCCTTCCAGCTTGATGTAGCCGTTCTTGGCCAGCCAGGTGTTGTAGTTGACGGCGTAGCGGAAAGAGGTGAAGCCGTGATCGGAGGCGACGAAGAGGGTGGTGCCTTCTTCCATACGCTCCATCACGCCGCCGATGATCTGGTCCATCCGCTGGTAGGTTTCGAGGATCGTCCCACCCCAGCGCTCGCCCGCCTCCGGTCGATACATCGGGTGTTCGGGGTCGAAGTGGCGGAACATGATGTGCTGGACCCGGTCGGTGAACTCGAAGTAGTGGACCAGCATGTCCCAGTCACTATCCTCGTCGAGGATGCCGAAGAGGAGCCGCTCGTACTCGTCGGCGGTGCGCATGGCGTCTTCCATGAAGACGGTTTCGTCGATGGCGCCGTCGCTGGTCGAGTTGGTGTCGACCGCCCAGCCCAGAGTCTTGAACATGCCGTGGGCGTCGGCCAGCTCGCCGGCCCACTCGCGCGGCGAGCTAATGTTCAGGATCGGGGGCAGTTTCTTAGGATCAAAGTTGATCGGCGAGAGGTAGAGGCGCACCTCCGGCTCCAAGCTGATCAAGCGAAAGCGGCCCAAGCCGTGCACCTTGAGCAGTGCGTTGTAGGAGAAGGTGAAGCTTACCCAGTCGCTCCACTCGCCGGGCTTGAGCTGAAGCTGGTTGCCGGACACTTCGATGCCGAGGTGGGAGGCGTCGTCGGCGACGGTGAGGGTCATGGGAAGAACGAGATAATCGGTCTTGCCCGGCTCCGGGTTGGGGAAGAGTTCGTTGGGCGGCCCTTCCACTTCGGTCGGAATCTCTCCACGGTTGTCGATCAACTCGACCACCTCGATCGAGAAATCGCCTTTGGCCGCCGGCGTGAAGAACAGCTCCGAGGTGAAGTAGTAGGGCTTGAGCAGGCGGGTCGAGAGGTCCGGCGTCGGCAGACCCGAAACCATCTCCCCATGCTCGAACGGTTCCGGCGGGAAGGTCACCGGCACCCGGATCACTTTCACTTTCTTGCCGGCTTCGCCCAGGATTTCCCAGAAGGTCGCGCCCTGACGGCGGTTCTCGACGGTGGGCACTTCCTTGGGCAGCAGGCGCGCCGCGGCGACATTGACACCCACTCCGGCGGCGATCCCCAACACCAAGGCGGTGACCATGGCCGGTTTGAGCCCCACGCGGAAGAGTTTGAGCAGGATCAGGAAGAGCACCGCGAGACCGAGGCCCACCAAGATGGCCAGAATCCACGGGGTGCGTTCGCCCCACAGAAAGGGTTCTCTTCCGGTTTCGACGATCCCTAGGGTCGGAATGTAGTTCGCCGGGTCGCGCTTCAAGAAGTCGATCACCGTGTGGCGCCCCGGGTGGAGGCCGGTGGCAAAGGTCGACCAGGAGACGGGGGTCTGCGAGGGGTTGGTCGGCAGGAGGGGCGAGAAGGTGCCTTGCTCGCGCAGGCGAGCCAGATTGGGCAGATGGCCTTCGTCCATCCACTGCTCGGTGAGTTCGGCGTCGACACCGTCGAAGCCGAGGACGATCATCTTCGGGTTCTCTCCCCCACCCTCCGCCGCGTGAACGGCGGAGACGGTGGCGCAAAGAAGGAACAGGCAAACTACGGCAAAGGTGTTTTTCATCATCGTATCCGAGAGGCGCACAGTCGGATCCGGGGCCCCGTGCGCGGAAAGTC
>QIHU01000652.1 GCA_003231035.1 Acidobacteriota bacterium | reverse complement strand
CAGCCATCGGCCCTGTCCTCCCTCCCGGGTTCCTCGCGGCCTAGAGGGGAGCACAGAACTCTTGGGGTCGAAGAACAGCACCAGCGACGCAATCTCCGAGCTTGACCTAGTATCGCGAGTGGGGATAGGATATTACAAGCATGGCCAAGAAAATCAGAAAAGTCGCCCGTCGGCGCCCGCGCGATCCGCAGCACCGGAAGGTCCGCATTGTCGAGCGCACCTTTCGCCAGCTGATGCTCACCACTGAAACAGACATGTACACCCTCGATCAGGGATGCGGCAGAGCCACGGGCTATGCCAGCCAAGTGCTATGCGGCCGGGTGCGAATGACTTTTCACCATGTGCTCAAGTGGCTGGAGGTGATGGATGTACCACCCTCCGATTTCTTCCAACTCCTCACCGAATCGATGAAGCCCAAGTACAGGATCGAACACCTACCGCCGACCCACGATGAGGTCAAGGAGATGGTCGCCCTCATCGCCAACGAGCTGATGAGCTACGACAAGCGACACAAGCCCCCCACCGCGACGCACGGCAAGAAGAAGACGGCGAAGAATCCTCCCAACGAAGGGGCGGAGACCGAGGCGGACTAACGGCCCGTATTGACCTTGACCATCGCCTTGCGCAGGGCTTCGCAGGTGAGTTTCTCGCCGTCGGCGGCACGGGCCACGGTGCGCAGGGCGAGGAGCGCTTGGCCTTCCAGGCCAGCGGCCGCCAAGGCGCCGAAAGCCTGGCGGGCGATCTCGCTGGCCTCCTCCCACTGGCAGGCGTCGGCATGGGCTAGGGCCAGTTCGAGGTGGGCGTGGGCGGCGGCGCCCAGAGCGCCGACCTTGAGAAGCTCTTCGCGCGCCTCGTCCAACCCCTCGACCCCTTCCTGCCAGCGGCCCAGTGCCAGCAGGGCGCGAGCCTCGATCCACTCGCCGCGCACCTTCGCTGCGCGGTACTCCGGCCGGCGGCAGCGCTGCTGGATCACCTGGGCGATCTCGCGAGCCTCCTTGGCTTCACCGAGGTCGAGCTTGGCTAGCGCGGCGAGGCTCAGCAGGCTCTGCTTGAGCACCGGATCACCGTCGGTCCGCGTCTCCTTGAAACAATCGAGGGCACAGCGCAGGGCCACCGCGGAGCGACCAGCGCGCCAGTGAATACCGCCGATTTCGAACAGTACCCGATTGGCCCTCTCCTTCTCATCCAGTAGCTGGTAGCACTTTCGGCAGCGGAGGTAGAGATTTAGAGCCTCTTCGAGGTGGCCCGTGTCACCGAGCAGCACCGCTGTCAGTAACTCAATCTTCGCCTCAACCAAAGGGTCGCCGGAGCCTAGCAGGGCGACTTGTCCAGCTTCGCGCAGGTGCTTCCTCGCCTCTCTAGTGTTGCCCACGATGCGATGGGTATTGCCCAGGGTGGCCAAACACTCGGCCAGCACGTCGAGTTCGATCAGCCCGTCGCTGAACACCCAGCCGCCAGCCGTCGCCGGCCGCGCGGCGTAGACCGCCAGCTCGGCCAGGTGGAGGGCGAGCCTAGGGTTCGAGAGGCGATAGGCGTCGCTCTCCTGGCGTAGACGCTTGGCCGCCTCGGCGGTGTGCAGTTTGCGCAACGAGCGTACCGTCATCACCGCCTGGCCACGAGGTAGGGCCAAGAGTTTGGGAATGTCGGGCAGGACGTACCGGCGCGGTCGCCAACCGGCGATCGGAGTCGTACTGGCTACGGTCGTATTTGCTTTCAGACATATTCAAGCCGTAGCGTATCACGGGCAGCGGGCGAAGGCCAGCCCGCCGCCCCGGGGACTAGCGCCTAACCCAAAGGGTCAAAAGCAGCCCCATTCTCCACCGCCCCTTCCGGCTCCTCCACCCAGCCCAGTAATACGAACAAAACCCACAATCCGTCTCTCGTTGCATCGATCATCGCGATCGCTCCTTTCGTGGTTGTTGCGCCCTCCTCGCGGCCCCAAACAGACCGCAAGCCAGAGCATCCGACGCGGGCTCATTCAGCGCAAGGCTCAACGGTCAACCCTCGGGACTAATCAGCGGCCCATTCTCCACCGCTCCTTCCGGCTCCTCCACCCAGCCCAACAGCACGAACAAAACCCACAAACCGTCTCTCGTCGCATCGATCATCGCGATCGCTCCTTTCGGTCAGGAATCGGCCCTCATCCCAGCCTCGGCCGGGAGCACAAAGAGGGCGCAAGTTGTTGATTCCAAACAGCTTAGCACCGGCCCTCGCAACGATCCAGAAATCTCGAACGCACCGACCAAGGCGCTTGCCAGCAAATCGTCTCGCTTGCAAAACACCGCGCACCCTTTGCATAGCTAGATCCGATTCCGCCGCTTCGCTCGCCCACCGATCCACCGCGCAACGCGGACTACCCCCAACCTCTAGCCGTCGCCGTCCACCGCTCTCGCCAAGGCGAAGTCTTTCTCGGTCAGGCCGCCCGCCGAGTGGGTGCTGAGGGTGAGAACCACGCGGCTGTAGCGGATGTCGATGTCGGGGTGGTGGTCGTGGGCTTCGGCAAGTTCGCCGACGAACTGGACAAAGGCCAGGGCGGCGCGGAAGCTGGGTAGTTTGTAACTCTTGGTGATCGAGGAGCGGCGATCTTGTGCCTTCCAGCCTGGTACTCGCTGGAGCTGCTGGCTGATCGCGGGGTTCTTCAGTCTCTCGCCGCTGGGTTTGGTCTTGCTTGTCTTTGCCATGGAGGTCTCCTCTGTTTGTGTTGGGGCCATCTTCGCACCTCGCCGCCCAGGGCGGTAGACTGCGCGCTTGCGCTGGCTGTCCCGCCCGCGAATGACTCAGCGAGAACAGCATGGTTCCCAACAGCGGCTGCCGGCAACGACGCTCAGCCCGATGGGCGCCCAGCGTGGCCTGGGGCGCGCTGGCGCTATTGTTGACGGGTCTGACGGACCCCCTGCCGGCCGCGCAGTTGGCCGATGGGGTCGACCCGGCCGACCCCATCGCCACCTTCTCCGCCACCGCGCTAGTCAGTGAGCGCGAACTGGCTTCGGCCACCGCGGCGGTCACCGTGATCGACCGCCAGCAGATCCTCGATTCCGGGGCGACCACGGTGGGCGAGCTGCTGCGTCAGGTGGCCGGGGTCTATGTCACCTCGACGACGCGCGGCGGCTCCACCACCGCCCAGTTGCGCGGCGGGGACCCCAACTTCACTTTCGTCTTGCTCGACGGTGTCCCGCTCAACGACCCGACCGGGCGACAGGGCGGCAGTTACAACCTCGAAGCGCTGTCGCTGGCCTCGATCGAGCGTATCGAGGTGGTCCGTGGCCCGCTTTCCACCTTCTTCGGCTCGAGCGGCCTGGGAGGGGGGATCAATATCGTGACCCGCACGGGAGAGGTGGCGGCGGCGGCGGAGCGCACCGACTTCACTTTGGAAGCAGGGCTGGGAGAGGGTTCGCAACGACTGATTGCCGCTTCGGTGGGCGGCGGCGCGGGGAACTCGGCCAGCTACTTCGTGGGCCTCTCCTCCCAGCGCCAGAGCCGGTTAATCGCCAAGGAAAGTTTCGAAGAGACCGACCTGGTAGCCAACCTCCACTTCAAGCTCGGCGAGCACTCCGGGCTCGACATTCAGGGTCGCTACGCCGATTGGCGGGGCTCGGATTATCCCGAGTCTTCGGGTGGCCCCGTCCTCGGCTCGGGGGAGCTGCGCCAGAGCGACAACACCGAGGCTACCCTGGGAATCCGCTTCCAGATCCAGGATCGTGGCGGCCGCCAGCACCGCCTGCGCGGCTCGCTCCATCAGCGCCGGCTCGATCGCACCAGCCCGGCCATCTTTCCGCTGGTTCCACCCTCCGTTGAAACCACGCGCTATACCCGCTCAAGACTCGCCTGGGCGGTCCGCTTGCCGACCCGGCCCCGAACCCGTTTCACCCCCCGTTTCACCTTCGGCGCCGAGATCGAGCACGAGCGCGGGCGCACCGATGGGCTGCTGCTGCTACCCCCATTCTTGGGCGGCGACCTGCCCTCGGACTACCGCATCGAGCGCACCACGCCCGGCCTCTTCGCCGAGCTGGTCAGCCACTCTTCCCGCTTCGACTTCGAGGCTGGCGTGCGTGTCGATCTGCCGCAAGAGCAAACGGCCGAAGTCAGTCCACGGCTAGCCCTCAGCTATAAGTTGGGCGAAGGATCACGACGGCTGCGGGCGAGCCTCGCCCGCTCCTTCAAGTTGCCCAGCTTCTTCGCCCTGGCCAGCCCACCTCAGCTCGGCGGCAACCCGGATTTGCGGCCGGAGACGGTAGTTGGGGCCGATCTCGCCATCGTCCAGCCCTTCGCCACCGGCCAGGTCACCGCTGGCCTTTTCTGGAGCCGTTACCGCGACCTGGTCGACTTCGATTTCGACCTCTTCACCCATCTGAACCGCTCGCGGGTGCGGGCTCGCGGCGCCGAAGTTGAGCTCGCCTGGCAGCCGGCGCCGCAGTGGAAATTGCGCGCCCAGCTCACCTATCGCGAGGTGGAAGATCTGGACAGCGGCGACGAGCTGCGCAATCGGCCCCGCCTGAGCGGCAGTGCCCAGCTCTCCCACCAAGCGACCACGAGGCTGCGCTGGCAAGCGCAGCTACAGTCAGTATCGAGCCGGCTGGATCAGCAGATCGCGGTGCCCACACGGTCGAGTGTCGAGGGCTATCAGCTCTTGACGCTCGGCGGAACTTGGCGAGTCACCCCGCGGTG
Organism: Acidobacteriota bacterium; assembly: GCA_003231035.1. Lineage (GTDB taxonomy): Bacteria > Acidobacteriota > Thermoanaerobaculia > Multivoradales > SZUA-115 > SZUA-115. The sequence goes on along the minus strand of QIHU01000652.1, from coordinate 2,648 downwards.
GGAGGTTCGCGGCCAGCTGGACAACGCCACCGATCGAAGCTACGAGACGCTGATCGGCTTTCCAGGCGCCGGCCGCTCCCTTCGTTTCAGTCTACGACTGAGAGCGACAGGAGGCTCGGAAACAGTTGCGAACTAAGATTTTTCTCCAAAGTCTCCTCTTGGCTCCCTTGCCCACGGCGACTATACTAGCTTTCGCTAGAAAGCCTATTCACTCGCTGGCCCTCCTCCGACAGTCTCGCGGCTCAGCCCCGAACCCAAGCGACGGTCAGTCTTAGATCACCCCTCAATCAGGAGATCACCATGAAGATGCGCTTGACGCTCGCCTTGGCTGCATTGCTGCTGGTCACGGGCACTATTGCCCAGGCCCAGCAGATCGTCCAAGCTCGTGGCGTCGATTCTCGAGTCGACTACGAATCGCTGACCAAGTTCGGCCCTTGGGACGACAGGAACTACGATCTGAACGCGGACGATCTAGAGTTCCTCGCCCCGAACGAGGCTGAGCTGAGCCTAACCATCCCCGCCTTTTTCCGCGTCAAGATGCGTCAGCACAACCCGGACATGCGTCGCGAGGGGCCGGTGCAGTACCCGCTCAGCGCGCCTGAGATCTTCCGCCAGATGTTCGGCGGCTTTCTGATCGACGGCAAGATCTACAACCGGACGACGCGCGATGAGGAAGGCGTCTTGCACGTCATCGTGGATGACAGCGGTGTGGTGGAGAAGGATTTCTTCACCCGACGCGAGAGCGAGTTCGAGGCTCTCGTCTCCGGCGAAGCGCGGGTGACCCCTCCGGGTAGCTCCGCCGAATCGGCCGTTGCCATCCACCCGACCGATCCCAACAAGGTGATCGCCGGGGTCAACGGCGCTGGCGGCCAGATCATGCACTTCTCGAGCGATGGCGGTGCCACCTGGACCGCTTCCGCCGCCCTGCCCCTCGGCGCCACCTGCTGCGACCCAACCGTCGAGTGGTCGACCGACGGCACCACGGCGATCACCACCACGCTGGGCAACTGCGGCTTCGCCGGCTGCGACGTTTGGGCCTATCGCACCGGTGACGACGGCGCCACCTGGACCGACTTCGCCACCGGCGGCAGCACCGATCCGCGGCGCGAGATCGCCACCGGCGGTGGTCACGATAAGCAGTTCCTCCACCTCGACCGGATTCCCACTTCCCCCCACTTCGGCAAGCTCTACATGACCTGGCACAACGGTAACGTGCTCCAGAACGCGGTCTCCACCGATAACGGCGAGACCTGGTCCACGGTGGCCTTCTCCGCCGCCGGTCCTGAACTGGGCGTCGGTAGCGACGTCTCTAGCGACGCGGCCGGCAACGTCTACGTCGCCTGGCCCGCCTTCAACAGCAGCGACATCCTGATCCGTAAGTCGACCGACGGCGGCGCCACCTTCCCCACCACGGTCAAGGTGGACGACACTTTCGCCAGCTTCAACTTCGCGCTCCCCTCACAGGAGAGCCGTGGCGTGGCGGTGATCGTCTCAACCGACGCCGACACCTCCAGCGGTCCATTCGCCGACAGCATCTACGTCGGCTGGACAGACTCCACCGCCATCACCGGCGCCATCGCCGCCGACAACCACGGTCGGGTGCGGGTCGCCTACTCGCGCGACGGCGGTGCCACCTGGACGCCAGTCACCGTTCATCCCACTGGGGATGCGGCCACCGTCGACCGTTGGCAAGGCTGGGCGGAGGTCGACGAGGCCGGTAACGTCCACGTTATTTTCAACAGCACGATCAACGACCCGACCCGGACCGGGATCGACGTCTACCATGTCGTCTCCACCGACGGCGGTGTCACCTACAGCACTCCCGAGCGGTTGACCGCGGTCACTTCGCCTAACATCACCGACGGCTTCGAGTTCGGTGACTACAGCAGTATGTCGGTGGCAATGACCAACGCCATGGCGATTTACACCGACAACCGCAACGAGGCCGGCGGTGGCGGCAACTCGATTGACGTCTACGTCAGCGGCTTCCAGACCGACGGCATCGCGGCGGACATTTTCGACGATGGCTTTGAGACTGGCGACACTAGCCTGTGGGACGTCACGGTCCCGTAGCCTCTCCTTCTCCTGGGTACAGTCAGTGGGCCGCGGCCAATTCGGAGTTTTTCCATTGGTCGCGGCTTTCTTTATGGGTTCTCCGGCCGCCGCCTTCTTGGCGGAAACTTTTCCGCCTATCGCTGGGTATAGAGAACCAGCAGCCACGACCCAACCCCAATGTACAGTCTTCAAACCGCACGCCGATTCCGTCGCCAGGTCCAGGCCATCGCCGAGATCCAGGGGTGGAACCCAGCCTGGTGGGCGGTCATCGGGGCCGCCGGCTTTGGCGCCCCACGACCGTCCACGGAGAGCGAGCGAGGGGGGCTTGGCTACCGCAACGCCAACGGTGGCCCGTGGAGCGACACCTTCATGGCTCGTCCCTGCTCGCCCCCCGCCGCCAGGGCAGAGAGGATCGCCTGGGCGGTCCTGGCGGGGCGTCGGTCGATCCACCGAATCGAGGAACTGGCCACTTCGCTGCCCGGCCAACCCTTGAACACGACGATGCGGGCGCGGATGGGCTGGGTGAACCCCCAGCCTCTGCCCGCCGCCACTCAGGCCGTCGTCTTCCTCACCGCGGCCGGCCCTCTATGGGC